>NZ_AOMD01000003.1 GCF_000336915.1 Halococcus saccharolyticus DSM 5350
CCAGCTCGCCAGCCAGTTCCTCGGAGACGACGTGGCGCTCGCGAGAGAACTCCTTGTAGACCAACCCTTCGGCCGCGGCGAACCCACCTGCGAGGCCCTGTTCCTCGGCGGCGGTGCCCTCGAACTGCCGCGTGAGTTTCTCCTTCTCGGGGAGGAACGGGTTGTTGCGTGAGTCGGCGACGACGTTGTGGATGCGTGTCGGGAGTGGCTCGTCGTCGGGCGTGCGCTGGCGTTCGACGAAGTCGTAGAACTGGTTGTACCCATTCCCCGTCGACGTCCACAGCGTCACGTTGGGGCCGCTCTCGGTGCGCTGACGCGACAGGAGCATCCGATTCAGGTCGTAGAGGTCGGTGTGCTCGTAGTGGGCGACCTCGTCGCACCAAATGAAGTTGAACTCACTCCCCGCATAGCGGTTCCAGACGTCCGCACTCCCGAGCCGAATGATCGACCCGTTGATGAGCGTGACGCGGCGTTTGGTGCCGTGATAGTCCTTGACGATCGGCGAGTTCTCGGGATCGCCACCCTCTCCAGGGACCGTGGCCTCGCCAGGGAGTTGCTTGAAGAAGCCCTTGTACGTGGAGGGGCCGCCCTTCTGGGCGTCTGGTGCGAGGACGAGGTTGTCGCTCCGCGGCGTATTGAGAGCGACTTCGAGCGTCTTGCGAGCGCCAAGGACTGTCTTGCCCGAGCCGTAGCCCCCGCGGAAGACGACGACGTCGTGCTCGCCGGAGTCGATCGCATCGATCGTGTCGAGCTGTCGATCCCAGTAGCCCCAATTGAGGTGGAGGGTGCCGTCTTGGGGACTACTCGCCGTTGAACTCATCGACGTTGTCCTCCGTCACACGAGTTCGTTCGATGTTCACTGCGAGGTCGCCAATGGCGTCCGCCTTCTGACTCTCCGGATCGTCGAGGAGGCCGAGATCCTTCAGGTTCATCCGGATGTCCGAGTTGAGCGAGGCGACGACGCCGTTCAGGTGGTGTTCGTCCTTGTCCGTGATGCGCTGGAGACGGGCTTGCCCCGTCTTCGGACCATCGTTGGGGTTCCCGACGAGCTGCGTTTCCTGAAGCTTGTCGCGTTCGAGCCCCTCTTTGATGAGTTGGGTGCGGCCCGAGCGTTCCTGCCACTGCATCACCACGACCATCTGGATGCGCTCGGCCTGCGGATCGTCCTCGGTGTAGCGGGACTTCTCGATCCACGCTTCGGTGAGGTCGTCCACCCACTGGCGATCCTCGTCATCCAGGTGTTCGAGGAGGTTCGTCGGGTCCGCCGTCGCGCCGTGTGTCGTGGCGTTCTGGTTGCCCTTCGGTGCGCCGGCCCCCTCGCGAGCGCCGCCGTTGTTCCCGCCGTGCTGGCGGCACCGGCCGTCGCCGACGTGGTCGGTTCCCCACCCCAACGAACGATTGCAGTAGCCCTGAAAGATCGGTGGGTCGGACCCCCGGACGCGCTTGCCGTTGCACTCCTCGCCCGGCTCGCGCTTCGGCGCTTCCGATGAGGGTTCGCCGACGAGGTCCTGCTCGTCCATTGGTTGATTGTTTGCTGTATGAAATCCGAGGTGCGTGTGGGCGGCCGTCGCCACCACACCGCCACGCTGATTGACACTTACAGTACGAGGACGATCGACGCGCAGAGTAGCGCGATGAGGAGCGTGGCGAAGAACATGCCCACGAAACGGGCGACAACGGACCACCGGATCATGGATTAGCCGAGTGGGTCGTATGGTTCGTCGCGGAAGATCTCGTGGCGTGCCTGTCGGACCTCGGCCCGGAGTGCCATGCGTTCGGTCTGTGAGAGGTTCTCAAGTGCATCACGGACGCGCTGGCGGAGTTCGGCCTCCGTTTCAGGGCCGGCGACGGGCTTCAAATATGGCTCGACAGCCTCGTACTGGAGTTGCTTGCGCCGGGCGATGAACTCCCATTCCTCGTCGGTGAGTTTACCCGGCATGCTCCATATCGATGTCGTCGATGACGTACTCCCACGTATGAGGGCGCTTGTCCGAACAGCCGTGGATCGTCCCGAGTTTGCGGTGGGTGGAGGCGTCGGGCTGGCCGATCTTCTCGGCGAACTCGTCGCCCGGCTTCATGCTCGGACTCTCGATGACGTGGGGCTGGTTCATCACGTTCTCGCGGCGTGACTCGTGAAAATGCCCCCGATAGGCGATGTTAAACGAATGTTGAGCCCACCAGCCCCGCCAGTCCCGCGAGGAGGCTCCCGTTGAGTCGACGTGCTTGAGCGAGTTGTGGCCGTGGCGGAGGTGGCCGCGCCACTCGCCGTTGCGCAGCTCGAAGTTTCGGTACTCGGTGGCCTCGGCTTCAAGGAAATTGATGTTGTCATACCCCGCCTCGATAAGCCGGTCCTGTATCCACCGATAACAGATGAGGTCCATGTTCGCCTGCTTCGAGACGCCCGATGCACGGGTCTTTCCGTGATTTCCGGGCTGGGCGACGATCTGGACAGTATCGAACGCTTCGGCGAACGACTTGGCCTGTTGGGTGAGGGCGTCGACGGCAGCAGCCATCTGGTCTCCGAGCATCATGCTTATATCAAATGCCTGACCATCGTATATATTTTCATTGGTCAACATGTCACCTCCCCAAAGTAGGTGGGCGGTATCGAACTGGGAGACAGGTTCCATCAGTTCCTTCATGTCGAGCGCCTTCTGCGTGAAGTGCTCGATGCTCGCCTCGCAGATGTCGGGGTTGAACACCTCCCGGCCGCGTTCGTCCTCGACGACATCGCCCATGTGGGCGTCGGTCAGGTGCGCGACGAAGTCCTCGTTGCCAGGGTCCGGTGCCTGCGTTGCGACGAGTGGGTCTTTGCGTTTGAGGCGGCGGAGAATAGTCGCCTCCATCTCCGTCGCCCAGTCGTTCGCCTCGCGTGTTTTCGATCCCGTGTGCTTCGTGGCGACGCGACGGATCTTGGGCTGATCGGGGAGGTGGAAGACCCACTCCGCATCGTCGTCCTCGAAGTCCTTGTCGATGCCAACTGAGACACCTTTGTCCTCGATCGACTCGATGTAGGCGTTAACGAGGTTCTCTGAAAGACCGAGTTCCGTCGATAGTTCGTCCGGGGTCGCCGGGAGTTCTGCTATGAGTTCGAGTTCCTTTGGCCCGAGATCGTCGTCTTCGTTCGGCCCCTCATCCTCTGGTTCCTCGGGTTCGGGCTCGTCGTGAACGTCCGGCAGGTAGTATTCAAACGTGGCTGGATCGTTCTCGATCTCGACGCCCGCTTTCCGGAGGGCTTCGATGTAGTATTTCGCCGTGTTCTCCGGGCACGCCAGTTCCTCTGCGAGCTCGGATTTGGTGACGGGCCGATCGTGAAGGATCTCGAACGCATCGCGCTGGTTGTCCGTCAGTTCGACGTCGTCGGCGTTCGTGCTGTTGCTCATTTATCGGGGAAGGGGGAGGGTTGGTCGTCGGCCTGGACGCGCAAACAGAGCAACAGCGAGATTAGCGGAGGTCCGAGCGCAGTGAGTCTATCCCGCGATCCACGGCCGTCCGGATGTCCTCGACCGCACCATCCGAGAGGTCGGCCGTCACGGTGTCGTTGGGTTCTGGAGCGTCGGCGAGGCGTGTCCGAAGGAACTCATCCCACGTCTCGTCGCCTTTCTCCTCGGCGAGCGCAGCCTTCGTCTCCTCGCTCACCGAGATCGTGGTCCGAGTCATGAATTGTGGATGAATTACCGTCGGTCGTGTGTGCCCGCCGAACCGCCCGACGCGGCGGTGAATCGTGGATGAATTGGACGCTCTCAGGGTGGCGCGGGGACGGCCGACTCGGGGATCTGCGTCGTCTTGTCCGGATGGAGGTCCGCAATGATGCCGATCAGCTCGTCGACGTCCCACTCCGTCGTGCTGAGGTCGTTCGTCTCGGTATCCCGAATCAGCGCCTCGTAGACGGGCGCACCGTGGCGCTTGCGCACGAAGTACGTCTTTGTCGAGCCGTCGATCTTGAGTGCCATTAGAGCCGGTGCGATTGTGCGGCCAGTGTCTCGGTGTCGAACAGTGCCACCATCGCCGCGAGGTACGCGAGGAACAGGCCAGCGGTGATGCACTCGATCAGCATACGATCGTGACGGGTTCGACGTGCTCGGCGGCCAGATACTCGTTGTGCGTCCGCTCGGCGAGGAGGTCGAACGACACGGGCTGGCCTTCGTTGAACGGGTCTCTCGGCTCGTCGATGAAGTACACGAGTTCGGCGACGGCCTCGGTGACGATGTTTCCCCATCGCCCCGTGCGGCTGTACTCGTTGATCGTGCCGCTGCACTCGCGGCCAGTAGTGTAGTTCATCGTTCGGAGAGGATGCCGCAGCCCGAGCACCACTCGTCGACGCCGTCGGAGACCATCGGCGAGCGGCACTCGGCGCACATGTGGCCCGTGCGACGTGCGCCGTCGTCGGGGCCATTGATCGATTCGCCGCCCGTGTAGTCGTGCGGTGGGCGGGTGCGTCCAGTCAACATAATTAGAGTCGCTAAAGTCGGAACGGCACGCCTCGAACGTGCAGCAGCTCGATCTACAGTCGAGTTCCCTGCCAAGTGGGATTCGTTCCGCGTCTCATCCCGAACGTTTCTGATGGCCGGTCGTCCACGTCCGGGTTTGGCCTGTGTTGACGGCCCCGCTTCGAGTAGCGGATGGGTGCGTTCTACACCCAGAGGTCCGGCCGAGGCAGGCGAAGCCCCATCTCAGCCATCACAAGGCTGAATCTTGCCACTTAGACCAAGCCGGACAGGCGTGGATGCTCGACCAACACCCACCTTGCTTGTCAGTTGGTTGGATACCGGATTAGCTCCGGATCTCCCGTGTAACGGCCCGCCGACCACGCCGGCCTTTGTTACTGGTCGAGATTCGTGTTGGTATTGGGGAGCACCGGATCGCTGTTGTGAAGCGATGACTCGGTGCGATAGACCTCGGAGGAATCGAACCTCCCAACACCCGGTCCAAAGCCGGGCCGCCTTCGCCAGCAGCGCCGAGGTCTGGTTAGTCGCGGAATTTGTGTCGGACGATGACCTGCTCCGTTTCGGCCATGTCCACCTCTTCTAGCTCGTCCTCGCCAGCCCGCTTGTCGAAGTCCGCGGGTGGATTCTCGCAATCAGCGTGGATGTCCTCGTACAGTGCATACGAGGCGTGGTGCCACGAGGTATCTTCGAGGATGCGCGCGGGGTCTACCTCGGTATCCGTGGCCGGTAGGGCCAACTCGACGGACTTGTTGTTCGCGCGGATGGAGTAGGTGGGCATGGCGATTACTCAAACGGCAGTGTGTTGGCGAACTCGTCGAGTTGCTCGCGGTGTTCGTTGCACATCTCTTCAGGCCGGAAGTCCTGGCCCGCGCCGCCGCACTGCTCACATTCGAGCGCGTTCTCGGCGAAGTGGATCATCTCGTCGCCGTGGTTGTGCTGCCACCACGTCGCTT
Organism: Halococcus saccharolyticus DSM 5350; assembly: GCF_000336915.1. NCBI lineage: Archaea > Methanobacteriati > Methanobacteriota > Halobacteria > Halobacteriales > Halococcaceae > Halococcus > Halococcus saccharolyticus. The sequence continues at coordinate 5,402 of NZ_AOMD01000003.1, forward strand.
TGAGCGTGGCCGTGAACGTCCAGTAGAGCCGTTTGAGTTTTTCGAGCATGGGTGGAAGTGGGCGAGGAATCCCCGCAGCACGCGAGCAGGCTACGGGGCGATTACTGCACCGAGACCGTCTCGCCGTATCTCTGGATGAGTTTTTGGAGGTAGACGGCCACCGGGCCGACGAACAGCGAGAGTTGCGCGGCGAGGTCGGCCTGTGATGTGGCCTCGCCCGCGGCGATCAGTGCCAGCGAGACGAAAAACGCCGCGCCGAGGGTGGCGAACGCCTTTGCCGGCTTGAACGATTCGTCCGTCCCGCGGCGTTTCGCGAGGAAGTACGCGAGCGATGCGACGGCAGCGGACGCGAGTGCGCTGCCAACGGTCGTGGCGAGTTCTGGAAGAGCCATGTGTTATTCGATTGTTTTGAAGTTCGCCCACGGGCTCGTGAGGAGGGCGTAGCCGCTCCACGTCGCCAGTCCCGCGAGGATGACGTTACCAGTGAGGCGGAGGGCGAATGACGCGAGTGCGCCACCCACGAACGCCCCGTTGAACGTGAGGAGGAGGCCGACGCCCGCCGCGAGGAACATCCCCGGAACGCTCGGGCGGAAATCCGAGTCGGCGAACGCGTAGAGTAGGACACCCACCGATAGCCACAGCCAGCCGAGGATCGAGCCGATGACGTTCGAGTACCATCGGAGTTCGGGCGTGAGGCCTGGTTCGTTGGGTTCGACGAACGAGAGATAGAGGACGGATGCCGTCAGGACGATCAGGATGCCGGCGAGAAGTGCGAGGTATCGCTGTGCGGCTCGCTCCTTGATTTTATTCATCCTCACCGCCCCCGTCGCCGGAGTCGTCGTCCGACGTGACATCGATCGTGACTGGGCCGGCGGAGATCGAGGTGATGCGCTCCTTGAACAGCAACCCGAAGAGGATGCCGAGCAAGAGGACCAGTACCTGCCAATCGAGCGGGATGCCGTCGTAGATCGAGCCGAGGATAATCAGCCCGAGTAACGCAAAGTGCGTCGTGACGATAAGGTATCCTCTGAGATTCGGTTCGGGAAACATTCATTGTCGATGGGTGTCATGGCGCGGAGTACGTGCCGTGGGCGGTCCCAGCGCCTGCGGCGCGTGCTAGCTATCTGTGGGATCGACGCGGTAGGTCGAACCGTCGATTTCGACGATCAAGTAGTGAAACGGCGAGTCGCTACGTCCAGGGTCCGTGTCGCGGCCGACGACATCGGCCTCGTGGACACGGCCGGTCTGGAGCGGATCGCAGAGAATCGTCTCGGGGATGGAGGGCACTGGAGGACACCGCAGAGAGATGTGGCTACTCGTCGTCGCGGAGGTCGGCGAGGTCGAGCGTCACCGACTCGATCGCTGCATCCAGCCGGGCGTCGAAGGAGTGGTCTTTGACGATGTGCTCGCGGATGTCCGCCATCGACGATTTCGGCGATTCATTGCACCCGTTGACGAGACACTGGTATCGCTCGACTTCGGTATTCTCGTCGACGCGGTCGTCCATGTCCGTCTCGTCAGTAGGAGATTCGGTCGTACTCATGTGAGTTCACACAGGAATTGCGGGTCGCTTTCGTAGCAGCTCGGGCAGCGAACTGGCTCGCCGGCTTCGGATTCGGGGTGGCCATCCCACTCGTGGCCGCACGTCTCGCACTCGACCGTCAGCGTGCCCGGTTCGAGACCGGGTTCGGCGCGCTCGAAGCGCCACGCCAGGTCGTCGGCGATCGCCCGTGTGCCTTTCTTCGTGAGTGAGTATTCGTTCGACCGGCCATTGATTGCCGATCCCTGGACGTAGCCCTCGTCCGCCATCGCGCGGAGGTTCTGGTAAAACCGGCCGTGGTTGAGGTAGTCGGGCATCTCGTCCGCCAGTGCGTCCTTGATGTCGATCCCTATCTGCTCGTCCCCGATGTCCGAGAGGACGTACAGGATCTGGTATTGGAAACGGCTGAGGTCGGTGTTATCCATGTGTTGGGTGTAGTAGAGGCGGTTGGCCTCGTCCTCTGGCGTGTCCTCGTGATTGCAGATAGGGCAGAGTTTCTCGGTTGTCGGGCCGTCAGTCCGGAAAATGCAGGTCTCGCAGGACTTGTGCGGCGTGAACGATGTCTCGGGTGAATAGCCTGCGAGGGCGAGTGTGACTGCTTCCTCGGTGGCCGTCCGGAAGATGGTGCGGTCCTGATCGGCCATCGGGTCGATCGTTTTCAGACCGCCGACGGCTTCGAGCAGGTGTCGCCAGTCGTGCGGGATGGCGTACTCGCGGAGTGTGTGCGAGAGTGTGTCCGCCGCGCGGAGGGCGTCGAGTGGGGTTTTCGCCGTGTCGAACTGGTTCGAGCCGACGATCCCGCAGTTCCGACAGTAGGTTTTCTTGCCGCCCTCTCGGGCGGGGTATTCCCCGCCGCCCACCTCGTCGGGGATGTAATCGCGGCCGACGCGCTCGGGCAGGCGATCGGATTCATAGTACCGCCAGTCGAGTCTCCACGTGAACTGTTGATCCGGCTCTGGTGGTGGGATCTCGTAGTTCACGAACGGGGAGTGCCGGGCGCGCTTCTGACTCGTGTCGGAGTTCTCGCGCTCGGCACGTGACCCGTGTCGGAAGAAACATCGTGAGCAGACGGCCGGATTCTCCTCTATGACGGTTGTGAACACGTCCTCGCGGACATCCGCGTAGGTCGTGTTGGATCGGCCCCGGTTCGGGAGAGGGTCTTCGCTCGCGTCTCGAATCGGCCGTGTCGGTGGTGTAGAGCTTGACACTGTCGTGCTGTCTCTCGGTTGTCGCTGGCTGGGTGGCTATCCAGACAGATCGAGAGACAGACGACGCTGAAAGGTCGTGGGACGGACCAGGACTGTGACATCCCGAGTGCCCACTTCCGGGCTGGTGCCCGGCAAAGATCTATACGCCATTGTTATCGTTGGGGTGACTTAAATGTTCCCCACGCGTAGGGTATCAGGACGTTATACGTGCCGGCGGGTCGGCACAGGATTGATGCTACGGGAGACACGTTGGCGTAGTGGCGGGAGACGTCTATTGGGGAAGGGAAGGCGTCCTCCCGCTATCTTGCTGGCTGCTACTTACCAGCCATCGGCTTTCTCTCTTGGGACGGTAGCGGTGGCGTGCAGTTGCTTAACGAACTCCCGCCCACACTCGGTACACTCGCCCACGATCCCATACCAGTCGCTACTCGTTTTTCGGATGGTGGTGGCGTCGAACTCCACATCGCAACCAAGCCCGTCTGGGTGGTCATGATCTGGTTGCTTGCTCATGGGTGTGCCACCACCACGTCACACCCAGGGCACTTCCAGAGTAGGTCGTCGCCTTCGGCCGGATCGCCGAGTGGCTGAAACTCCGAACCGCAGACGAGGCACGGGCCTGTCGGCGAATCGGGGTCGTATCGAGTCTCGTCGTATTCGACCCCCGATTCAACCCACTGCTGTTCGGGGGCGTCTGTTGTGTTGTTCATTGCTATTGGTCGGCCCCTTTCCAGTAGCAGTTTGCGCAGCGATAGTGCCACCTACCGTTCTCGGGTACGTACTTGATTATCTCCGGATCGTCGCAAGAGCAGAACCGATCGCCGACCACGATCTCTACCCGGCGAGTCTTCCCCATCTGGCGAAGTGTGTCTTTCTGGTTGTGGGCCTCTTCAACCGCATTCCAGTAATCGTTGAACTCGCCGGTAAACGCTCCTCTTCCCCCGACTGCCCATTTACCATCGGGTAGAGGTCCGACGCGAATTGCCGGCGGGGTCGGTGTGAGCTTGCTGAGTAGTCCCATCGTTAGCTATCCTGTAGCTCTTTACCGGGTCGCTTTGCTTGCTCAACGTCGAACTCGCCAGTGATGTTCATCGTCTCGTCAGTCATTGCTCGTTCCGATTGCGTGGCTATGAACGTGGTCGTGTCCGTGAAGCAGTCCGAACTGAGCCGCACGCGCTTCGGACGCCAGCCATCGTCGAAGAACTTGTCAAGCATCGAACCCGGAACCTCTCGGAAAGTGATGATCGGGTCGAGGTCATCCTCGCCCTCGATCTCGCAATCCCATGTTTTCTTTCGGCCGTCCTCTGTCCACGACATCGTTGCGTCATCCCGAACGCCCTCCATCGGGCGGATCGGCACGGCGAGTTCGAGCCGGTTGTTCAAAGTGTGGTCAGTCATCGCGGTTCACCTCGAACTGGATGAGTCGCTTGCGACCCTCCTCATCCGTAATCGTGCCGCAGCCGAACAGTCGTGCCATTTTGTCGATGTGCTTGTTGTATTCCGCGAGCGTGTCGAACTCGCGCTCGATCGTGATCTGGCCCTCGTAGGTGCGATCGCCGTCCATCGTGAACGCGAGGTCGTCGGCCTGCGTCCGCGCCACCCCGTCGCTCGTGGTTTCGATGTCGGCCGTTTCGATGCCGATGGACTCGACGATCAGCTCCTCGTCGCCGACGGAGAGGGTGGCCTTGGGGTTGTCGTCAGTCATTGATCTCGACCCCCACACCAAACTCCTCGCCCATGTTTCGATAGCGCGCAGTGAGTTCGGGTTTTAGCAACCTATCCGGACCAAGAACGACGACTTGGTTGACAACCTTCTCAATACCGTCCATTGGACCCGACAGGGTGACTGTGAGAGGGCCATGCTCAATCTCCATCCGAGGGTCGTCACTCGTCATTGGCTGCCTCGTGTACTGCCTTTATTTCAACCGCTCTTTCGAGTTCCTCGCGGTGGGTCGTCCAGATGTGATGGCCCATATCGTGCGACTTCTGTTCCTCGCAAAACGGGCATTCCTCGTGGCGTGAGTCGCTCCCGCTGAGTTCGCCCCGGAGGTCTGTGAGGTCTGGTGCCTCTTCTATCGTCTCGTCGTCGATTTGGAATTTCTCAACAGGCTCGCCAGTCTCCTCGGCGAGTTGCTCGGCTGCGGATTTCTCGTCGCGATCGTGTCCGGATTGGCCCTGAACAGCCTGATTGACCATCGCGCCGATGTCCATCAGGCAGTCGCGCGGGGTCCGGCCCTTGCACTGTGGATAGGAGTATTGTTTCGTCTCGGCCACCCACAGCGGCGGTAACTCAATATCCGGTGCTTTTGGGTGGGCTCTATCCTCCATCGTCCGCTGCTCTTTCCAGAGTGTGATTTCGATTTCAGTCATGCTTGAACCTCGTCGGGATCGAAAACCCGGCCCTGCCAGTCGGCCGGCGTCTCGGGGCGTTCGAGTTTGTAGTTGCCTTCGTCGGTGCGCTCGCACTCGTCCGGGCGGCGGAAGAACCACGATTGGTTCGACCACCCCGGCGCGCGCTTCCACCGGCACGCCACGTAGGCCGTGTAGCCCCCGGTGTCGGCGAACGAGAGTAGCTTCTCGACTTCCTCTGCGCCGAGGTAGACCTTGTGATCCTTCCGGACCTTCGCTTCGAGCGCGAACAGGTCGAGATCGCCCCCGTTGTCCAGCGGGTTTTTCGCTGCCGTGAGATCCGGCAGTGGGCGTGATGTCGCCGATCCGCTCGCTGGTGCGCGCATTACGGCGTACTCGTACTGTTCGAGGAGGTCGATCAGCTCGCGCTCGTAGCGTGTGCCTGTCATAGAAACTCCCGTGCCCGGTCGATGCTCTCCTGCTTGGACATGATACGGTAGTGCGTGGGTGCCTCGTCGTCGGGGCACTCACAAGCCATCGGGTCGATGTCGCTGCCGTCGTCGAACGTGATCGCACCCACACAACGACGGCAGATCATCCGCTCGATGGGCGTGCCCTCCGGGTCGTCGCACATGCACCCCACGCCCGGCCCCTCGTCGTAGCGCATCGGCCCCTTGCACTCCGAGCACAGGGTGTCGGCCGCGTCGCGTTCCGGCGGGTCGGCAGTGGCGGCTTCGGCACTCATGGCATGGCCTCCGGCGTTTCCAGCCACTTCGATCGAGTCGATGTCTCGGGTGCTTCGACCGCCTCGCTCCGGGTGTCGAGCCACTCGCCCTTGCACTCCGTCGAGCACACGAACGCGGTGCCGATCACCTCGCCCAGCGTGGCCTCGGGGTGCGGGACGTGGACCGTCGAATCGACGATCTGGGCCTTCAGGTACTCCCCGGTCATCTCGGTCTCGCAGATGTCGCAGACGAGCGTCATTCGTCGAGTTCCTCCGCCACCTGTTCGATGTTCGCCTGCGCTGCGGCGAGCGTGAGGTCCGCCTGGCCGCCCTCCACGAAGTGTTCGAAGCCCACACCCTGAGAGCGGGCGATCTTGAGGCTGCGGATCGCGTCCTCGATGTGCTTGACTGGGTCTTCAGAGATGCGGGGCTCGTCCGGTGCGTACAGCGGTTCGTCGCTCACCGAACCACCTCCAGAACGCGCTCGCGGAACGCCTCTAAGGAGTTCTCGTTCCGGATCTTCGCGTCGGCCATGAACGCGAGGTCGGTCGTGCCCCACATGCTCTCGCGGCCGTCGCGCTTAGCGAGGTCGCCCTTCTCGAAGTCGGCCTCGTCCTGTCGGCCCCGGCCCTGGAGTCGCGAGAGACGGGTGTCGAACTCCGCGTGGACCCACACGATCTCGAAGCTATCGAAGAACTCGCCGAACAGCGCCGGTGACTCGGTGTCGCGCATCCCGGTAACGATCGCCGGCCGCTCGGGGAACTCGTCGTGCGCTTCGAGTTCGGTGATGGTGTCTTGGGCGACGTAGTCCCCGCCGTCGGTCTCGCGGCGCATCGTCGAGTAGTCGCCTAGCTCGTCGCTCGTGAGTTGGTCGGTGGGCGTGTCGAAGTGCTCGCGTGCGCCCCGGCGCACCAGGTCGCCCGTTTCGATGTTGATCGCGTCGAGTTCGTCGGCGAGGATCTCGCCTGCTTCGCTCTTTCCCGCGGCGGGAAGGCCGATTATGGCGTAGCCTTCGCGGTAGTTCGGGTGGTTCTCGTTGACGGGTTCGGCGTCTTCTGTTAGGAGTTGTGTCATTGGCTGGCCTCCGAGAAACTGCTGGTTGTGTGTCGATCGGCCGTCGCGCCGCGCAGGAACGCAACGCAGGCGTCCAGCGACTCACTGATGAAATCGGCGTGGTCGCGCATCCACGGTGAGAGGTCGTCGCGCTCGCCCTCGAACCAAATCGCCACCGGCATTCCGTCGGTGTACGCTCGATGGACCTCCATCGGAGTACCTCTCGATACGACGAGTTCCTCGCGGGCGAGCAGCGCGTCCGACTCGTCGATGAGTTCCTTGTCGCCGGCCACGAGGTCGGCGTCGGTGATGTAGCAACCCCGTGCGAACTCAGGAAGTGGGATGCCGTCCTCCGACTCGGTGACGATTACGTCGTCCACCGAAGCATCGTACTTGTCCAGTGGGTTCTTGAAGTCCGCGCGTGGGTGTTGGGTCTCGGCCTCGATGCGCCACCCGCTCCCGCCGTCGCCTTCCACTGCGTTCTCGATCGGACCGGCGAGATAGATGGTCGTCATTCGTAGAGTTCCTCCAGCAGTTGCTCGATGTCCGTTTTCGTGTTCGTAATCGTGTGGTCGGCCGACCCGCCACGCTTGAAGTCGTTCCTCCCGACGCCGTGTTTCCGGGCGAGTTCGAGATGGATAATCGCGGTTTTGAGATGGGCGTCGGCCGTCCGCGGTTGGACGGTGGACGTCATCGCAACGCACCCCCATGATCCGCGGCTTCGGCAGGTTCGCCGACCACGTGTTCTGGGTGATTGCACTGGCCGTAGGCGTGGGCTCGTGCCGTCGATGCAGTGAACATCGTCGAGAGTGCCGATGCGGTGCGGACTTCGCCAGTGCGGACGAGTTCACGCCACTCGCGGCAGGTGTCGGCGTCGACGCGGTCTTGGGTGACGTTGCGCGTGTCCCCGCCGAAGAGGTCTGATGCCTCGCCGCTACTCTGGAACGCCTGGATACGCTCGCGCTGCTCGTCGGTCCAGTCGCTCGTGCTCATGCTGTCGCCCCCATCTGGTTCTTGATCGAGCCCGCAGCCTCAGAAGCCGCATTAGCCCAGCCGTACCCCCGGTCGTGGACGTGTTTCTTCGCATCAACCACTTCGGCAGGCGAGGATTCTTCCCAACTCCCGCGTCCCCAAGCCCCCGTATCGCGAAGCCAGTCGATAGTCCGCTGGCGGGTCTCCTCCCACGAGAAGTCCTTCATCTCGTGCCACGAGACGATCGCCGTCACCGACACGTCCTTCACGCCATCGACAGGCCCGTTCTCCCAGACCACCTTGATGTTCTCGTGTGTCGGGGAGAGTTGCGCGCGGTACTCGTCCGGCGTGAGTAGGCGGAGGACTTCCTCGTCGGGTTTGTCCTCGTTCTCGCGCATCTCGTGAGTGATGCGGCCTTCCGAAAGGTAGAGGTCGAGCACCGCATCGTGGATCGCCAGCCAGTTGTTCGGGGCCTCGTCCTTCAGCTCGTCCTCGGAGTGCCGACTCATCGCCAGCGACGAGATGATGTCGACGTGGGCCTCCTCGATCTTGCCGTCCGCGAGACTGGCGAACTTGCAGCCCGGCGAGTGGGCGGCGTTCTCGGTGCGGCACTGTGGGCATTTGTATCCGTAAGCCATCAGTCGGCCACCCCCATTGCCGCGCCGCCGAGGCTCGCCTGCGGTGTTGCTCCGCCGAACGTCGCGGTGGTGGGTGGCGGGTCTTGCTCGCCAGAGACGCCAGCCAGTGCTCGGAGTCTCTGTAACCAGCCGTTCTCGCGGAGGTCGTACCATGACTCCCGTAGTGTCGCGTTCGCTCGGCGGAGTCGGGCGAATTGTGGCTCTTGTGCTGCCGGGTGCGTGAGTTCGTCCGGGGGCGAGTCTCCGGCCAGCACGTTCTGGATGTGGCTCGTATCTGGGTCCGGTGAGTCGTCGTGACTCGCCCACCACGGGAGTCGGGTCACCCCGCGTTCCTTGTCGGTGTTGAACGCCACCGCGAGGCGGAGCCGGCCGTCTTCGGTCGATTGAATGATGTCCAAGGCTTTGAACCCGTAATCGGGATCATTACGAATCCGGCGAATGGACCGGGTAGACGGACCACCGCGGGCCTCGATTTCAGTTGGCGAAAGCGGTTCGTCGGCCGTGAAGAGTGTGTGCAGTAGCATGGATTCGCTTGGTGTTGCCTCTGGTACGATGCGATCGGCCGATAGGGTCGCCAGCGCAAACCGGCACTCGCTGACTCGGATGTCCCGGCCGAGCGCCTTCTCCTCCGGCGCGAGACTGTGGAGTGCCGCAGCCACGTCATAGGGCGACCCGGCGAACGCCTGGAGTACCGACACCGCCGCTCGCGTCACCGAGAGATCCTTGATCGAGCAAAGTGCGCGAGCGGTCCGAGCGTAGTCTCTCCGACGTGGCTCGGCTTGAATAGGCACGTGGACTGAGAACTCCGGCGCATCCTCGTGGAGGTCTGCCGGACGTTCGAGTGCACTCTCAAGCCCGTCCGCAAGCCCCGACACGCCGGGGCCGACGATTACGAACGAGCCGATGAGTTCGCCCACTGGGTCGGCCGCGTCAACCTTCGGCGAGAACGAACGCTCGCGTTTTTCCTCGCGGTCCTCAAACAATTGCCGGTAGGCTGCGAACTGGCCGTAGCGCGACTGGATCGACGCTCCTACGGCCAATGTCCGGCACAGTGTTTCCTCGTCCTTCGCGTCGAAGGTCGGGAGGTTCGGGACCCGGGCTTCTCGAACCACGTCGACTCCACAGAGATCGAGGAGGTGAACCATCGTGCCGGCAAGACCGAGTGCCTCCCGAGTCACGATGCCACGGTACTCCGCGGCTGAACACTCGAACTCGCCGTGTTTCCACCGCCGCGTGAGTTCGCATAGGTGCTCTTCGGCGTCTTGGAGCTCGCTGATGTACGCCTCGCCGTCGGTGGCCTCACCGGAGAGATAACCAAGACACCGCGTCGAGCGGAGGATGCCGCGGTGGTCGTGGAGGAGGTCGGCGAACTCCTCGGACGCTTCACCGCCAGTCTCGCCGTCCAACCGCTCGGGCGGAAGAACGTGGCGGAACGTGAGCGGCGAGGCTAACGCTCGTGCAACACACACCCAGAAACTCAAGGGGTTCGTGTACTCGCCACCGACCACCAGCCGATCCGCGTCCGAATCATACGACCAATGCGGTTCGCCACGGTCTTCTTTCTCGCCGATGTCGTGATCCACCAACCCAACCCCCTGTTTAGGGGCCGCATTGGCGGCTGCGGCGTGCTGCCACCGTGCCATCGTGCTCACAACGTGGCGGTCCGCGAGACGATGCCGGTCCGCGCTCCCCCCACCACCCTCCGCCTGCGGTGGGGCCCACGTGTGCGTGCGCGGGTCATCACGGCTATCGGTAACGGCTTGTCCGGCATCCTTAACGCAGCCCTCGAATCGGCTCTGGACCCCGACATCGCTATCGAGAGCGTCCAAGAACGCCTGTCCGATGTGCGTCAACGAAACGTGGGCTGTATTGAGGTGGTCGAACCGATCAACCAACTCGTTTGGGACGAGACGCTGCGTGACGTGGTTGCGAATCGTGCCCCGGTTGACGGCCATCTCACCGGCAAGAGCGTTGTAGGTGGCTGTCTCCGAGGATTCGCTGGCTATCGCCCGGAGGATCTGGACGGGCTTCGAGTCGGGCTGAAGCGCGTCTCGTGCCTCGGCCACCTGCTCCCTCACTGCTACTGGACTGGCTGATTCTCCTAGCCGTGGGTTGCAGTCTTCTTTAACGCTCGCCGGGAGTTGCTCGCGGTGTTTCTGCCAAAGGAACGTCCGCTCGATCGGCCCGGCGACGAGAACCACCCGACATCCGCGCGCATACGCGCGGACGAGTGCGAGAACATCCTCACGTTGGTCGCGGCGAACATCGGCGAACTCAGCCATCGAGATCGCCACCGTCGGTGTGACTTCGCTTGCAGCGAACACCGAAGCGTCGGCGGCGAGGAGGTCATCAAACCGAGTCCGGATGTCGTGGCTCGTTTGCCCGCCGAGCTGGCGTGTGGTTCGAATGAGTTCATACGCCGCATCCGAGCGCCCCTTCGCCACGTCGACACAGAGGCCGGCATACGCGCCACCGAGGGCTTCGACTTCGTGCTCCTCAAGCACGTCGTAGAATCCTCGGATCGAATCTGCGCGCTCGGCCGTCTCTCGAACCGCCTCTATGAGTTGCACGCCGAACGTGTCGGCGTAGAGAGCGCGCTGGAGTTTCGTGGGCGGCCAACAGCCATCGGCTTTGGGATTGGCCACCGCGTCGGCCTCTTCTGGCGGGGTGTCGGCAATCTCGATGCCCGCTGTCGTCATCGACCATCACCTCTGACATCCCGGAGAAATTCAACGAACACGCCAGAACACGCCTCACAAAACGCGGTCGGGTGGTCGAAATTGCCACCACCGTCGGGGCTAGTGAACATCTCCAAACCCCAACGCACGTCATTGGCTATCTCATCGCCACAAAATCCGCACGAATCCGCGTCCCATACCGCCTCTTTAATAATTCGCGGGGGACGAATGCTATCTATCGACTCTCTTAACTCGGCAAGTTCTTCCGAGCAGTCGTCTCCGAGGACGTGGTTTGTGAGTCTCTCTTCTATCCCAGTCCCACGCCGATAGCGTGCTAGACAGATGTATGAGGTCGTGCTTACGCCAACATCCACAGCACTCCCGCAAAGGTCACAGTCCGTCTCGCCCCCTTCAACCTGCTCTATGAGCAGGCTCATGCCCCACCCTCCGGCCGCACCTGAAAATGCGTGACCTTACCCCCGCCCTCGCTGGCGAGATCACGACCACACTCGGAACAACGGTAGGAGTCAACCGAGAGCGTGCCACAGGAGGGACACTCCCACCGATCGCCGAGATCGACGCCCGTCATGCGGCCACCTCGCTCGCGCGGGTAGTCGAACAAGGCTTTGGACCTTTAGTCCGAATCCCCCCACCGGCTCTTTCTGGCCGATCGGTACGAGAACGAAAGAGCAGCGTGGGGATTTGAATCAGCCGACGAGCGGAGTGTAAAGCGGGCGGATTGATCGACTTCCGATCAGACATCTGGCCACAGAATCGTCTGACAGCGTTTCGTTGCCGATCTCCTGCGCAAAAGCGAAGAAACAATTGACGGTTGCTTTTTTCCACGGTTCCAGTTTAACTGCTCAATCTCTCGAATTACCGTGGGGGAGACGATCTACGACGATTTTGTTACAGTATGTAACAGCCAGTTACTATCCGTTACGCTTATGACGCAAGTTGCATATATCTGATGTATGTCCGAACCTGTACGGATACGAGATAACGACTACGAGGCGATATCGACCGCACAGGAAGTACTGGGACTTTCGTTTCCCGATGCTCTCCACCTCAGTTTGACTACTGACATCCTCAAGGGAAGTCCGAAACAGAACGCCCGGCGGGCGATTCAGTACTACTACACGTACATCGTGGAACAGTACGACGATATCCACGAGGTGCCAGTCGAGGACTTGACGTTCGACGGTGCCGATCAGGCGAAGGCCGGACTGACCATCGGGGCGGAGAAACATGAGAACCGTCTGGCGAAAACCACGTAGAATCGTCACACCATGACAATCACGGACTCACGAACTGGCCAAGCGTCCAAAAGCCATAGATCGGAAGAGCGTCGTG
>NZ_AOMD01000004.1 GCF_000336915.1 Halococcus saccharolyticus DSM 5350
GAGATCGTACTGTGGCGCGACGGTTTCGAGAAACGACTCGATCGGGGCCTGTGGGATGCGAGTTTCGATCCGGTTGGCGAACGGTTCGACGAGATCGGCGAGCATCTCCTCGGCGTGTCGGCGGTCGGCCGACGAGTCGATACAGTGACAGACCACGATCTCGCCGGCCGAGCCTGCGAGCCGGCAGGCGAACCCGAGCATGCTGTGGGCCACGTCGCTCACGCTCCGGACCGGGACCAGCGCGCGTTGCCAGTCAGTCCGGCCATCGACCGAGCAGTGGACGAGCACGTCCATGTCGGTCCGAAATAGCGACCGGATGTACGGTGCGGCGGTCCCCTCAGATTCCTCGTAGGGCGTCGCGATCAGGTCACAGTTGCTCTCGCAGGCGGTCCGAAGCACTGCGGCTGCAAGCGACTCCATGCCGCTGTCAACGACTGCGACCTCACAGAGAACGCCAACAGTCGACTCGATCGTGGTGGCACGGTCTTCGAGCCCCGTGGCGACATCCGTGGTGGACGAGTTGCCCCCTATCGTCTCGGTCGTGCCGCCGTCAGTCGCAAGGGACTCGCCGTCATCTGTGGCCGTCCGTTGGGTGGCCTCGACGTCCGTTTCGTCGGCATCCACGACGTCGAGGAGCACGACCTTGCCGGCGTCGTGGGCGGCGGCGAGGCGGGCACCGAGCATGGCAGTCGCATCGGGGTGCTCGCCACGCATCGGCACGAGAACGTGGTCGTCACCCTTGGTGGAGCGATAGAGATAGCGTGCGCGGTGGGCGTAGAACGCGCGGTGCCAAAGGACGAACACGCCGGCAACCAGCGCGCTCGACGCGGCGATCGAGATCACGTAGGAGATGTCGGTAGCGTCGCCGACGAGTGCGAGCAGTGCGGTCGAGTACGCGGCGGGTTCCTCGATGTCGAACCCCCACGTCGTCGCGCCGGTGAGGAACATCGCGAGCGCCGCACCGGCGGCGTGAATCCGGTGCTGACTCGGCGGGGCGTGGTACAAGAGCGTCGCCGAGAGCTGAAGCGCGAGCCAGCCACACAGCGCGCCGAGGGTCAACCCGGCGACGAACCGCCCTGGCGACGCGTACCGTCCCGTCGGGTGGGCGAACAGCAGGTACGCTCCGGAGGCGAGCGGCGGAAAGAGCAGGAACGAGAGTTCGGCCGAGAGGTTCGAGATGGCCGTGACGACGGCGATCAGCAACGGGACGAACAGGAGCACCGAGAGGTGGACGAGGTTTCGAGTGTTTTCGACCCAGCGCCGGAACTCGTGGACTTCGCGGCGTTCGAGCCGTCTGGCGCGCGAGCACAGCGCAACGAGAATCCCACGCACGCCGTCGAACATACCGGTCGTTGCCTGTCGGTATAGAAGTGGGTTTCCCTCCCGGATAGCTCGTCACCCGGTGATAAGTGGGGTGCGTGATAAGGGCGTACACGTATTTCACTGGGCGCTGGCTTTCGGATGTATGCCGGAGTGTAAGAACTGCGGGGGGTTCGTGACTGCACAGTACGTGCGCGTGTTCGCTCCGGACGAGATGGAGAACGCGCGCGTCTGTCCGAACTGCGAAGACAAACTGCGCGACGGCAACGGGGTCCGGAGCGCACGCTCGCCACGCCACGCCGATGGGTGAGCAAGCGTCGACGACGGATACACACCGGAACGCGTCCGTAGAAACCGACGCGACGACAGCCCGGATCGCGGTCACAGCCGAGGGGTTCGCGCTTGAAACCCTGTTCGAGCGGGCCCCGGGCGTGCGGGTCGAACTCGAACCCGCTGTCGCCGCTCCGGACAGCCGGGTACTGCTCGTGATTCGGAGTGACGCGGCCATCCAGGACGACATCGCCGCTGCGCTCCACGCGGACTCGTCGGTGACGGCGGTCGAGTATCTCGCCGATCGGGGTGACGGGTGGGTGTTCCGCGTCGCGTGGGGCGAGCATCCACACCGGTTCGTCGAACGCGTTCGCGAGGAGGATGCCACGATCCTGTCGGCACGCGGGCGGGCCGGCGGGTGGACACTCCAACTGTTGCTTCCCGACCGCGACGCCCTCGCCCGGGCGTACGAGGCGATCGTGGACTGTGAGTGTGGGACCGAACTCGAACGGATCGGCACGTACGGCGGCAGCCGTGGCGGCCGGTTCGACCTCACCGACGAGCAGCGCGAGGCGCTGATCGCGGCGTATGAGGCGGGCTACTACGAAGTGCCCCGCGCGGTCACGGCGGCCGATCTCGCCGACGAACTCGACATCTCCCACCAGGCGCTCTCCGAGCGGTTTCGTCGAGCCTACGGCCAGATCGTCGGTGGTGCGGTCGTCGACGGTCACGACTCTGTGACTGAGTGAATCCGCGAACGGGGACCAGATCGTCGAACCACACTCTCGATCGACCCAATTGTGGGATGTCAGCTAACCACACGAGCCGGAGCCGTTAGTCTTAATCCGCTTTGCGTACAGATACGACCGTGACGAGAGGACCGCCTACGCCCTCCATCCTTCCGACATCGTCCCGGCGGCGGTTCCTGAAGGCCGCCGCGGCGACCACCGCACTCGGGATGAGCGGCGTCGCCGGGGCACAGTCGACGGCGATTTTCGAGCTTGACGGGAACACTACCGGCTGGGTCGGTCGAGTCCCTGACACGATCGCCGGGCAAACGAACCCCACGCTCTCCCTCACGCCCGGTGAGCGCTACGAGATCACGTGGACCAACGTCGACGGACTGGACCACAACGTCGCACTGATCGACAGCGACGAGAACATACTCGAACGCACCGAAATCATCGCCGAGCAGGGTGCAACACAAACGCTCACGTTCACCGCGACCGAGGAGATGGCGGAGTATCTCTGTGAGGTACATCCGCAGTCGATGCGTGGCGACCTTCGTATAGACGGATCGACATCTACTACAACGACCGCAGCTGAAGAGTCCTCGTCCGATCGGTTCATGCCGACGGGTGCAACAGTTCGGGTCGAAACCATCGCCGAGGGCGGGATGACCGCACCGACGGCACTCGAAGTCCCGCCCGGTGACGACGATCGCCGCTTCGTGGTTGATCAAATCGGACAGGTTTTCACGCTCGGTGGGGATGGGTTGGAGCCGTTCCTCGACATCCGCGACCAGCTCGTCAACTTCGATAATCTTCCTGGTGAGAAGACGATCGACGAGCGCGGACTACTCGGACTTACCTTCCATCCAAACTTTCGTGATAACCGGAAGTTCTACCTCCACTACAGCGCGCCGTCACGACCGGGGACGCCAAACGACTTCACCCATACTCAAGTGCTCTCTGAGTTTCGAGCGACCGAGGACTTCTCGGCCGGCGATCCCGACTCCGAACGCACCATCCTCGAAATCCCGTCGCCGTACTACACCCACAACGCCGGTGATATCCTGTTCGGTCCCGACGACGGCTACCTCTACATGGGAATGGGCAACGGCGGCGGCGATCTCCGGATTCCCGGAAACGTCGACGACTGGTACGAAAACCGTGGCGGCAACGGGCAGGACGTCGACGAGAACCTGCTGGGATCGATCCTCCGGATCGACGTCGACAGTCAAGAGGACGACAAACCCTACGGTATTCCCGACGATAACCCCCTCGTCGGCGAGGAAGGACTCGACGAACAGTTCGCGTGGGGCTTTCGCAACCCCTGGCGAATGAGCTTCAACAAGGGCAATCTGTTCGTCTGTGACGTCGGCCAATTCGAATACGAAGAGGTCAGTATCGTTGTGAAAGGGAAAAACTACGGCTGGAACGTCAAGGAAGGAAGTCACTGTTTCGCCAGCGCGGAGCGCCGGCCGATCTCGGACTGCCCGGACCGGACTCCCGAAAACGTCCGCGGCGGCGAGCCGCTCATCGATCCGATCATCGAGTACCCACACACTTACGAGGGCGATGGCGTCGGCGTGGCTGTCACTGGCGGGACGATCTATCAGAACGCGACGATCCCTGCCCTTCGCGGGAAGTTCGTCTTCGGCGATTACAGCAAAACCGGTCGACCGGGCGGCTCGGTGTTCGCCGCAACGCCCCCGAGAGAGGGGCAGTGGTCCTTGGAGGAAGTCACGTTCGAGGGGTACGAGAACGGGACGCTCGATTCGTACGTACTCGGCGTCTACCCCGATTCACGTGGCGAACTCTACGTCTTGACGACCGACAACCTCGGGGTTCGTGGTGAGACCGGCGCGGTCCACAAGATCAACCCTCCCAGTCCCGAGACGGCGACGTCGACTGCCACCGCAACGCCCGACCAACCACCGACCGCGACGCCAACGCCGACACCAACGCCCACGCCGACCCCGACGCCGACACCCACACCGACGCCAACGGCGTCACCGACACCGACGAGCGATGCGACGGCCACGACCGATCGATCCACCGCAACGACGGACGCCGGGACGACTGGAGCCACCAACACCGGCGAGAGCGAGGGATGGGTCAGTCGCGTCGATGGCCCGGGATTCGGCGTGGTCGCAGCCCTCGCCGCCATCGGCGGCGTCGCTGCCCGCCTGCTTTCGAAACGCGAGTAAGGGAACCGTTCAGCCCGATCCGTTCGCGGTGTTGGTGTTACCGACTGTTTCTCTCGACGCGACGGTGACGTTTTCGAGCGCGAGTCGTCCCTCACCGCCGGCCCGGACCGCGCGGAACTCGACGTTCGACTCCATCCGATCGAGCGAGAACTCGACCGTCACGTTCTCGGTCCCGTCGGTGTTCGTCACGGTCTCGTTGGCGACTTGACGGGGCGTGACGCCCGCAGCGACTTCGAGGTTCGCGACGGGCTGTGAGCTCTCGCTGGTCGCGTTGACCCGGAACGTCGCGGTGTACTCACCGGGCGGGAGCATCGTCCCTGGTCCGTACCAGTAGTAGATGCCCTCCGCACCGCCCGAACCGACCAGCTTGCCGTCGATGGTCAGCGCGTCGTTCGGGATGAAGTCGTTCGGCTCGTAGGTGCGCGGCTCGACGGCGTACGAGCCGGAGAGTCCCGACGGTGAGCCGTTGTAGCCCCGTCTGAACACCCAGACCTCGTCCTCGTAGTACTGGAGACCGTAGGTGGTACCGAACTGGTCGAGGTAGATCTGGCGGATCGGTTGTGCCCACTCGATCCGCTGGGTTTCGAGTTGGGTGTCGAGCAGGATGTACTCGGGCTGTGGCCGCTCGTTCGCACGCTGGTACCGATAGAACAGCGTCCGGTTCGCGGTGAACGTCGCGTTCTCGCGGTCGGCGACGTGAGGGAAGACGTCGTTCTGGGTGAGTACGGAGGCGTTCGCGGGGATCGCTTCGATCCCCTCGTGGAGGGTTTCGGTGTGGTCGTTCGTCGTCGGTACCGCGTTCTTCTGGGCGGCCATCCCCACGCCGACCACGAGGTTGGCGACGAGCACGAGGACGAGCAAGCCGGAGAGAACTGTCCGCGCCGACGCCCGGACATCCTCTCGCTCGATCGTGGCGTCGAGGTCAAGCCACGCGAGGACGCGCACTGCGCCAATGTAGACGAACGGCAGGAGATAGAGCGGGTAGTGCGCCCCGAAGGTGTAGTAGACGTCCCGCCCCGCGAACACCCACGCGAACCCGAAGAAGGGGACGAGTGCGCCGAGCGAGACCTCGTCGACCGCCGCGACGAACAGCACGGGAATCAACAACAATACGAGAAACGTCGCCTTGTCGAGGACGTCGACCGCGATCGAGTCGATGATGAGCGTCGGGTTAGCGAGCACGATCTCGATCAGCCGGCCGAGACCGACCCGTGATCCCTCGACGTACGCCTGTAGTGGGGCCGCGATGACGTCGGTCGGCAGCCCCGAAGTATCGCTATACTGGCCGATCGCCCAGTTCGCGATCGTGCGGGCGACGACGAGGATTCCGATCGCGACGCCGAACACCCACGCTTCCGCTCGGAGTCGACCGCCGCGATAGGATGCGACCGCAAGACCCACGAGAAAGCCCCCAGCCAACAGCGTCACGAACTCGTTGGTGAACAGCGATAGCGTGAGAAAGGCAAGGAAGGCGACGTAACGCCGCTGGGCGTAGGTGTAGTACGCCGCGAACAGCAGGAGTGGCAACAGAATCTGTTCCTGAAAGTCGAACAGCCACGCCGACCAGAGGAACGGGTTGAGTGCGTACGAGGCGGTCAGCAACCCCGCGATCCGATCAGAGTCGAGGTGTTCTCGTGCGAGCACCCAGAGCATCGGGACGCTCGCCGCGAGCAGGGCCGATTTGATGACGAGCAGCGTGTACGGCGACGGGAACAGGGCGTAGATCGGGAGGAAGGCGAGCAGCGTCGCGGTGAAGTGGCCACCCCAGTAGGAGCTCTCCGGGCCGCGGACGGTGAACTTCCCCTGTTCGAGGAAGCCGCTGCCGTCAAGCGTGGTTTCGAACATGTGGACGTAGCTGCCGAAGTCCGCGCCAGTGAGCCAGAAGCTCCGGTAGAGCAGCGACAGGTAGATCGAGAAGCCGATGAACAGCGCGAGCGCGAGTCCGAGCACGTACCACGTCGGGTCGCCACGCTCGGGGAGGTACGCACGCGCGGTCTCGCCGAGCCGGTCGGCAGTGCTCATCCGTCACCCCCCGCCGGAATCGTGGTCGCCGTCGTGTCGGCAGCGAGCCGACTGGCGTTCGCGCCGGCATCCGGCGATTCGTAGTTCACTCGAACGCCGTCGAACGTCACTCGTCCCTCTCCCTGACGGATACCGCGGAACTCGACGTCAGTCACGGTCTCGTCGACCGTGAACTGCATCGTGACGTTCTGTTGGCCCGGCTGTGGCGTCACGTCCTCGCTCGCGACGATCTCGTGATCGCTTCCGACCGCGACGTCGGCTCGCAGCACCGGATCGGCGTTCCCGTCGGTGGCGTTGATTCGGAAGGTCGCCGTGTAGGTCCCCGGCGTCAGGATGTCGTACGGCCCGAACCAGATGTAATCGCCGGAGGAGCCGTTGGTGCTGACGATCCGGCCGTTGCGCTCCGTTCCGGTTCCCGTAGCGAAGTCAGCGGGGGCGTACTGACGTGCTCCGGGTTCCTCGCTCGTGATCCCGCGCACCGGGCCGTCGTAGCCCTGTCTGAAGACCTGGATGCCGTCCTCGTAGCGGTAAAGGCCGTACTCGGAGCCCAGACGGTCGGCGTAGGTCCGCTGGACGGTGCGTGCCCACGGCGCGTTCGGGTTGAGCTGGCTGTCGATCAGGATGTACTCGGGCGTGACCGGTCCGTATTCACGCTCGTACGCGCTGAAGGTCCCCTGACTCACGATGAACCCCGCGTTCTCGCGGGTGGCGACGTGCGGGTAGATGTCGTTCTGGGCGATCAACGAGGCGTTCGGTGGAATCGAATCGATCGCCGCGTCGAGGGTTTCGCTGTGGTCCGGCTGTGCGTCGGGCGGGCGGGCGAGATGGCCACCACCCGAGGCCACGCCGGCCACGAGACTCGCGACGAGCACGAACGCGACGAGCACCGAGAACACCGCCCGTGACGGCGTTTCGATCGGTCCGAACCGTGCCGACAGCCGATCGAGTGCGCCCATCGTGCCGACGTAGACGAACGGCAGGAGATACAGCGGGTAATGCGCGCCGAACTGGTAGTAGACCGCCTTCGCCTCACCGGTGAACACCCACGCAAAACCCAAAAACGGGAGGAGCGCGAACAGCGATCGCTCGTCGAACAGTGCGAGGAACGCGACCGGCAGCATGAACGCAGCGAAAAAGACTGCCTTCTGCTCGACTGCGAACGTCGTCGAGTCGATCAGAAGGACGGGATTCGCGAGGACGACACCGAGGAGATCGATCAGCGAGACCCGCGCGGACTCGATGAACGGCTGGAGCGGCTCCGCCACCACGTACGACGGTAGTCCGCCGAACTCGCTGTAGTAGCTCATGACCCTCGTCGAGACGAAGCGCGCGATTCCCACGAGAACGAACGCCCCCACGAGTGCGGGTGCGCGCTCGCGCAGCCGCCCCGCTCGGGCCGCCGCGACGACCAAGCCGCCGACGAACCCCACCGTGACGAAGATCACGAACTCGTTGGTGAACAGCACGGCGGCGAGGAAGCCGAGGAAGACGAGATGGTGGTCCTTCCGGTAGGCGTAGTACGCAGCGAACAGCAACGGTGGAATCAGTATCTGTTCCTGGAAATCGAACGACCACGCCGACCAGAGGAACGGGTTGAACGCGTACGAGAGCGTCACGACGCCCGCGAGCCGGTCGGAGTCGAGGACCTCACGCGCGAGCAGCCAGCAGAGGACGACGCTCGACGCGAGCACGAACGACTTGGCGACCAGCAGCGTGTAGACGGAGGGAACGAGCGCGAACAGCGGCAGGAACAGGAGAAGAGTGAGCGAGAAGTGGGCCCCCCAGTACGAGCCGGTCGGCTGGCTCACACGATACTTCCCGTGGAGAAGCCAACCCTCACCGTCGAGCGTGCTCGCGAACATGTGGGTGTACGCACCGAGATCGGCCCCAGTCGAGCCAAAGCGCGCGTGAACGATCGAGGTGTAGATCGAAAAGCCGACGAACAGCACGAACGCGAGCCCCACCACGTACCACGTTGGATCACCGCGATCGGGGAGCATATCGAGCACTCTGTCGGTGGCGGAGTCGGACGACTCGGCCGTACCGACGGCTTCGCTGAGCCTACTCACGCTTGCCCTCGCCCGAGAGTGAGAGCATCTGTTTGATTTTCTCGAACGACAGCGAGGAGTCCTCGGACGCCCAGACCCATTTCTCGCTCGCGCCGAATCCCCAGATCACGCCGACGCCGATCCGAAGGATGTTCGAAATCGCCGGCTCGATTCCGATGAGCTCGACAAAGACGAACAGCGAGACGAGGCCGATACCGACCCCGACGACGCGTGTCGCGCCGTACTTCACCGCGCGCCAAAGCCACTGGCCGAAGCCCGCCGTGCCGTTCTCACGCCACGTCCAACTGTCGTTCATGATGTAGTTGGCAAAGATACTTACAGCGCTGCCGAGCAGTCCGGCGATAACGTATGGAACGATATCGACCGTGAGCAAGAACACCCCTTGATTGATCGCGATACCCATGACCCCAACGATGAGGTATTTGACGAGCCGCTTGTTCTGTGGGTGGAACAGGGATCGCTCACGAACGGAATCGAGAACGCTCATACGCGCACCTCCGTTCGGGTCGTACCGGCCTGAGCGGTCGGCGGCGACGTGAGCAGGTCCTTGAGCCGCGGATAGATCTCGTCGAAACCGTGTGTCTCCCCCTCCTCACGCGCGCGCTGACAGCGCTCGTCGTAGCCATCGTCGTGCCGCCATCCGGCGTGGAGGAGCTCGATGGCGTGGGCCATCCCGCGGGGTGTCTCCGCCTGAAGGATGGCCTCGTTCTCGCGGACGTGGGTCGCGAGCGGCGTCGTCACCACGGGAGTGCCCGACGCGCAGGCCTCGTTGATCACCATGCTGTCGGTGTCGACCCGCGCCGGGTGGAGGACGACGTGGGCGCGGGCGTAGGCGTCGGCGAGCTCGTCCTCGTCGAGGAAGCCGAGTCCCTCGACCGCTCCGGCACCGTCGCCGGTCGTCACGACCCGGATTTCGGGCGAGAGGCGTTCTGCCACCGTCTGGATCGTGTCCCACCCCTTCTCCTGGATGTGGGCGGCGGTCGTCAGTACGGTGAACTCCTCGGCGCGGTCCTGTCTGTCGGGGCGGAACCGTTCGACATCGACGAAGTTCGGGATGTGGATCGTGTTCGGGTGAGGCGAATCGTAGGCCGGCGTCACGGTGTGGACCGCGTCGAACCGACCGAGATCGCGCTCGCCGATTGCCCGATAGAGGAGCTTTGTCGCGGTAGGAACGACCCCGTAGTGGGACTCGAACAGTTTTCGTGAGACGAACGCCCACGAGTGGATGCCGGCAATGCGGGTCCCGCCACCGGAGAAGAACACCTCCGAGAGCGGGTTGTAGAAGACGTACGCGGTGTCGAACCCGGAGAGATCGTGGTGCCACGCCTCTCGATAGGGGACTTCCGGGTGAAGGACGTCACGAACGTCGACGCGGCGCTCGCCGCCAGGGGCGTACGGCAGCGCGCGGATCACGACGTCGACCCCGTCGGCCGCGAGTCGGTTCGCGAGCGCGGTGACCCACTTCTCGCCGCCGCGGTAGTGCTCGACCGAGAGATGGGGGCACAGAGCGATGCGCGTCCCAGCCATGACTATACAGTGGCGAGATCGTCGTTTGCAGTCGTTTCAGGCGATGTCGGGGACGAAGAGCGAACGGAGAAGCCGGTGTCGCGTGGAGGAACAGTCATTGACCGAACCGATTGGCCGAAGCCAATTAAACATACCTATCGTTACCCGCTCGGGCCGCCGTCCGGGGTGAGCGCCCGTCCGAGCGACCGGCCGACGCCCGAACGGCCGCCGATTTCATCGATTGGCTGGGTCGTGGTTTGCCATCCGGTGGCGACGCCGCTCCGATGTATAGTAAGATAAATCCCCGCCCGAGCGGTTCGGTCCGACAATGAAGACGCTGCTGCTCACCATCGACGCGTGGCGCGCCTCGCACGCCTCGTTCATGCCCGATCCGGCGGGCGATCACACGCCAAACCTCGCGCGGCTCGCAGAGGACGGCGTCGTGTTCACCGAAGGCGTAAGCCACGGCCCCGCGACGCCGTACGCCTTTCCATCCGTGTTCACCTCGACGCTCCCGCTCGATCATGGCGGGTACGAGCATCTGAGCGAGGACCGGACTCTCGTGAGCGAGGCACTCGACCGAGCGGGCTGGCGGTCGGTCGGCGTCCACGCCAACCCGTGGCTCGGCGAGAAGTACGGCTACGCCCGGGGGTACACCGACTACCGCGACGTCGGCGAGTTCGGTCTCCCGGGTCTCGAACGCGGCCGGCAGTTCCTGCTCAACAACTTCTCGCTCGATCATCCCGTCTATCGCGCCGCGCAGTACGTCTATCGCTACGCCCAGAAACCACTTCGTACAGTCACGGGCGACGCCGCCGAAATCGAGATCGCGCGCGAGGCGCTCGAAGACGCCGACGACGACACGTTCGTCTGGACCCATCTGCTCGAACCCCACGCCCCCTACACCCCGCCGAAACGCCACCGCGAGGCGGTCGGCGTGCCAGAAATCGAGGATAGCCCCGCACAGCTCGTGACGCGCGCCCAGCACGAACCCGAATCGTTCACCGAACGCGAGCGCCGGGTCGTCCGGGGACTGTACGCTGCATCGGTCCGTCACGCCGACGAGAAGGCAGGCAAACTTCTCCGGAGTGTGGACGA
The DNA here is from genome assembly GCF_000336915.1 of Halococcus saccharolyticus DSM 5350. Lineage (NCBI taxonomy): Archaea > Methanobacteriati > Methanobacteriota > Halobacteria > Halobacteriales > Halococcaceae > Halococcus > Halococcus saccharolyticus. The sequence goes on from NZ_AOMD01000004.1 coordinate 11,218, forward strand.
CGACACACTCGTGATCGTGACCGCCGATCACGGCGAGGCGCTGTTCGAGCACGGGCAGGTCGGCCACGAGCCGAACCTTCACGACGAGCTGGTCCACGTCCCGTTCTTGGTCCGGCCACCGGCTGGCGCGGAGACGAGTATCGGCACCGTCGACACACAGGTGCGCCACATCGACATCGCACCGACGATCCTCGACTACGCCGGTGTCGATGCCCCGACAAGCTACCGAGGCCGATCACTCCGACCGGCGATCGAAGGCGACGACCTCGACGACGAACTCGTGATCAGCGAGGTCGCCTCGACCCCGACCGAGCCGGGTCGGCTCGCACCGGACGCGCTCCAAGTCGCGGTCCGAACGCCGGAACGGAAGCTGATCTACACTAACGACGGGATCGAGGGGTTCGATCGTCGGGACGATCCCGGCGAGCGCGATCCGATCGCGGACCCGACCGGCGAGGACTGGGACGCGCTCCGCGCCGCACTCGACGACCGCCTCGCAGCGATCGAGATCGCGGATAGCGACGGTGTCGAACGGGACGAAGACGTCCAGAAGCGACTCCAGGATCTCGGCTACCTCGAATAAGCACCGTCCGAAGTTTTCTGCTCGCGCGGTCGAGTCGCTGCCGTTCTCAGAGCGTCCACTGTGGATCGCGCGGCCGCCAGATCACCCGTTCGTCGAACATCGGGCTCCGACCGCGGTGATCCTCGCAGGGCGCTCCCGGGACCGATACCTCCTGCAAACACGGTTGTTCGTCCTCCCCAGGACGGGCGCACACCGGCGCTCCGCTTTCGTTCGTCGGGTACGTTCCACTCCCCATACACCCGTTATCGAGTAGGTCGAGAAAGTCCTCGCGGCCTGCGTGTGCTCGTAGTATATCACCCAGTTGCTGGCGTCTCTCGATTTCACCTCAATCGTGGCGGACAGAAGCTATCGGTTCCACCGACCACTCACGATCAACACGCCCCCGACGAGCGTGAGGATGACCGCGCCCGCGATCACACCGATGTGCCACGGCTGGAACCACGTCGGGAGCGAAACCACGAACGAGAGCCCGGCGTAGGCCCGATCGACGAGCGGGAGCGCGGATCCGGTCGATCGGCCAGGAGTGTCGCCGCTCCCGTTGAGCCGCGAGGTTCGATCGTCGTTGATGAGTTCACCGTAGGGGAGTCGCTCGGCCTCGTAGGGCCAAATCCCGGTGTCGGCGCTCCACACCGTGGTGCCGTTCGGCGTGACCTCGACGACACGGTTGTTTCGGGAGTCGGTGATCAACGTATTGCCGTTCGGCAGGCGGTCGGCGTCGCGCGGCCAGTCGTACCGGACGCCGTTCGAGGTGTCGACCCCCCACGAGACGTCCCACTCGCCCTCGTTCTCGTGGAGTTCGATCACGCGGTCGTTCTCGCTGTCGGCGACGAGAACCGCGCCGGAATCGAGTGACTGCGGGTTGTGCTGGTGGTCCATGACCTCGGGATCGCCACACCGCACGTCGCCACCGCTGTCGTTGCTGTAGTCCGCGAGCCCGTTGTTCCGCTTGCAGTTCGCGTCGTTGCCTTGCTCGCGGTCCTCGTTGATCACGTCGACCACACCCTCACCGCGCTCGATGACCAGTAGCTGGTTCGCGTTCCGGACCGACACCATGTAGCGACCGTCGCCGACCCGATCGACGTCGTTGATGTGAAGCCAGTCGGTGGTCGTCACGTCGGGCGGCGCGTCGTAGTGCTGGCTGGCGTTCCACTGCCAGGTGATCGTGCCGTTTTCGGCGACGGTGAGGATCCGCTCGTACTCCATGTCGGTCAGGAGGTACTCGCCCGAGGGCAGCTTCTCGACGTCGTGGACCTCACTGTTGAGTTTCGTCCGTACTGGGAACGACCACTCGTTCGCGACGGTGGGCTCCGGCCCGGGTTCGATCAGCCGAAAGCCCGTCCGGGAACACGGCGATTCGTACGGGCCACAGGACTGCTGACCCTCAGCAACGAACCCCGCGAGAACGGAGCCGTTGTCGAGCATCGTGACGTCGAAGTAATCGACGTTATCGCTCCCGATCCGCCAGAGCGGGTCGCCGTTCGCATCGAGCATCGCGACTCGCCCCTCGGCCTGCATCCCGACGAGCGTCCGGCCACGATCGGTCGTCGAGTCGTTCGCCGATCCCGCCCCGGCACCGGGTGTGGTCGCCGCACTCACCGCGAACGATCCGACGACGCCCACGACGGCAAGAAGGATCAGTACCGCCCCGAGTCGCTGGCGGGAAAGCGAACGCATGATACGCGAATCGAAGGTCGGGACCCGATTTAGTGCTATTGGTTCGTCGCTCAGGGCTCCGGCGCGGCTACGGACTCTCGACTGAAACCGGAACGTCCCGCTCGCGTTCGGCGTAGCCGTTGCGCCGGAGGTCGTAGATATGCGCGAGGAAGCCGAGATACTCGTCGGCAGTCAGTTTCGACTCGCCGCGCTCGCGTTCGGTGAACACGTACGGCACCTCCGCGATCCGGTCGTACTCACATTTCATCAGGACTTCGAGCAGGATCTTGTAGCCGGTGGGCGCGAGCGCAACGCCGTCGATGATCTCGCGTCGGATGGCGAAAAACCCGCTCATTGGGTCCGAGATACCGCGTGTCGGGGCAAGTGCGAGCTTGGTGATCGTCATCGCGCCGCGGCTGACGATCCGGCGGAGCAGCGACCAGTTCTCGACACCACCGCCGGCGACGTGGCGACTCCCGATCACGATGTCCGCGCCGGTGTCGAACGCCTCGATGAGTGCGGGGAGCTTCTCGGGCGGATGCTGGAGATCGGCGTCGATGACCGCACACAGCTCGGCGGTCGCTTCGTCGAACCCGCGTGAAACCGCGGTTGCCAGGCCGGATTCCTCGGTGCGGCGGACGATCCGCACCGCTTCTGCCCCCTCGTACGCGTCGGCGACGAGCTGCCACGTCTTGTCGGGCGAGTCGTCGTCGACGACCACGATCTCGAAACGGTAGTCCGCAAGCGCCGCCCGACATCGGTCGACGACGCGCTCGATGTTCTCGCGCTCGTTGTAGGTCGGAATGATGATCGAGACCGATCGCGACCCCGTCACGGTTCCTCGGCCACCCCCATCCAGCCGGCGGCTGTGGCTCCCTCGGCCGATCTCCGGCTCGGGGTTCGCGTCGTCGGCACACCACCGGGCGCTATGCGTTGCATTCGATCGTAGCGACCCTCCCGCGCCGAGGGATAAAAACCGCTCGTCCTTGGATCGTACGCTTCGACCGGTATCCCCACCCCGACGACGGACGAAAACGCGTAAGTCCGTGCTCGCCGTGGTTTCGGGGGATGACCTCGGGCGTCGAATCGACCGACTGGCTCCCCCTCACCCCTGGAGAGGAGGTGCTCTGGGCCGGGACACCGAGCCTCGCCCCGGCGACGCTTCCGATGGCGATCGGGTTCGGCCTGAGCATGGTCGGCGTGTGGCTCTCGCGCGAGGTCGAGGTTCCGCGGGTACCTGAGCAGTTCGCGCTCGTCCTCGTCCCGATCGGGCTCGCGATCGTCGCGTGGGCGTATCTCTCGCGGTGGAGCACCCGGTACGTGTTCACGACGAAGGCGATCTACGAGAAGTCCGGCGTGTTCTCGCTGTCGGTCACGCGAGTTCCGATCGGGCGAGTCCAGAACACCGCCTTCGATCAGTCGTTGATCGAACGCACGTTCTCGTACGGCGACATCGCAGTCTACACCGCCGGTTCTGGTGGCGTGAACCTCGCACTCAGCAACGTTCCCGACCCGGAGCACGTGAACGGGCTGGTGACCACACAGCTCAGCGAGTCGGCAGCCAGCGGGACCGAGCGCGAGGTGGCGAGCGCGGGTCGTCCCACATCGTAACCGTGTCGCGACCGCCCCGATCGATCTACGGCGTCGATCCACGAACCGTGATCAGGCTCGTCACCGTCGTCGTGGTGTTCGTTCCTCTCTTTGCACTGTTCCACGAGGTACTGTCCGCATACGTCGATCTTCTCACCGCGACCGGAGTCCCATCGAGCCGGGAGCTAACGCTGGCGTTGCTGGCGGCGTTCTCGATCTTCCCGCCACTCATGATCGCCATACGGATCGCTGATCTGCTCTACGATCGGTACATCGACGAGTGAGCTCAGTCGTCGGCCGCTGCCTCGGGCTGTTCCGGATCGGCCGTGGCCTGGATCGCCCTCTCAACGCCGGCAGGTAGCCTCTCAACATCGACGACACACGCGGGCCGAAGGCGCTCGTCGAACGCGCCGGTGGTCGCTCGTGGTTCCGCGTTCGACAGCCCATTCTCGACGATCACCACTCGTCCGGCTTCGGCGGCGAGCCCGCGGTTCGTTCCCTCGGCGACCCCGGCCAGCACCACGACGTCAGCCTCCCGAACCGCTCCCGCAGCCCGTTCGCGGGTGCGTTCGTCGATCGGTGCGAACGGCTCCGCGGTGACAGTCTCGACGCCGTGGGCGGTGGCGGCCTCGGTCGCAACGTCGCCACTCGGAAGGACGCCCGCCGAAATCGTAAACCCGGCCTCGGCGAGCGTGGCGATGGCCCGTGCGGCCATCCGTCCGCCGCCGAGGACGTGAACCCGGCTGTCGCGCTCTGCTCCACCGGTCGTCGCGGTCACGTCGACCGCTCCCGTGACGGGGTGGCGGGTCACGGCAGCATCGGCGTCGAACGCGCGCTCGACGTGGGCCTCTGTCAGCACCGCCTCGGGGGAGCCGGTGGCGACCACGCGACCGTCGGCGAGCAACGCGAGCCGATCACAGAACCGGGCGGCGAGCGAGAGGTCGTGGATCGCACACAGCGCCGCTCGACCATCGGCGACGAACTCCCGGACGAGCGACAGCGTGCGGACCTGGTGATTGATATCGAGGCTGGCGGTCGGCTCGTCGAGAAGGAGGGCTTCGGGGTCCTGACAGAGCGCTCGGGCGAGCACCACGCGCTGGCGCTCGCCGCCGCTGACTTCGTCGATAGCGCGGTCGGCGAAGCGCTTTATACCTGTGCGCTCCATCGCGCGCCGGGTGTGCTCGCGATCGGTCGCCGAGGCTCGCTCGAACCGCGAACGGTAAGCCGTTCGGCCCATCGCCACCACCTCACGGACCGGAAAGGAAAACGAGAGGCTCGTCTCCTGTGGAACCGTCGCGACCCGGCGGGCGATCGCACGCGCCGAGAGCTCCGCAACGTCGTCGCCAGCGATGCGAACACTCCCGTCGGTGGGATCGACCAGTCCGTTGATCGCACCCAGGAGAGTCGTCTTTCCCGCCCCGTTCGGCCCGACCAGCCCCACGATCTCGCCACGGTCGACGGTGAGGGTGGCGTCGCTCACGGCCTCCACGTCGCCGAACCCGACCGAGAGGTCCTCGACGTCGATCACAGCGCGTGGACCTCCTGGCGGCGGAGCAAGTAGAGGAAAAATGGCGCGCCGACCGCCGCGGTCACGATCCCGACGGGGAGCTCGGCGGGCCCCGATCGAGCGAGAGTGTCGGCAGCGACGAGGAAGCCCCCGCCGGCGAGCGTACTGGTCGGCAACAGGATCCGGTGGTCGGGGCCGACGAGCAGCCGCATCACGTGGGGAACGATCAGTCCCACGAACCCGATCACACCCGAAACCGCGACCGCGGCCGCCGTCAGCACGCTCGACACCGCGAGCAACACCCGCTTGGTGCGCTCGACTTCGATTCCCAGCGAGTGAGCGTCGCTCTCTCCGAGCAGGAGGACGTTGAGATCGCGGCTGTACGCGAGCAGGACGACGAAGGCGAGGACGACGACCGGCAGGGTGGTCGTGACCTCGTCCCAGCCCGCGTTGTGGAGGTGACCCATCAGCCAGTAGGTCACCTGTCGGAGGCTCTCACCCGATTGGACCAGCATGTACGAAATCACCGCTCCCAGAAACGTCTGAATCGCAACGCCCGCGAGTAGCAGGGTCGCCACCGGTGTCCGGCCACCCTCGGTGGCGATCAGGTAGACCCCGAACGCCGCGATCAGCGCGCCGGCGAAGGCCGCACCCTGGAGGCCGAGTCCGAACGGGATCGCGAGCGGGAAAACGATCGACGCGACCGCGCCGACCGCCGCACCAGTCGAAACTCCGATGATCGACGGATCGGCCATCGGGTTCCGGAAAAACCCCTGCATCACGGTGCCCGCACCGCCGAGCGCACACCCCACGACCGCCGCGAGCGCGATCCGGGGCAGTCGGATGCCAAGAACGATGGTCGCTGCGGTTTCGGGAACGCGAACCGAGAACCACGGAAGCGCGTCGAGCACGACCTTCGCGACCACGCCGTACTCGATCCCGACCGGCCCGACCGTCGCGCCGGCGAGCACCACCGCGATCAACGCGATCGCAAGGCCGACCGACCACGCGACCGCGCGTCGAAGCACGCCCGACGCCGCCGCGTCCGCATCGGGGTTGGCGTCCACATCGGCGTTTGCCTCCGTGGCCGCGGCAGTTTCGGATCCGGTTCGCGTCCCCGTTCCCATGGCTGCAACCCGGGTTGCTTTAGGTAAATATTTATTGTGTCGCTTGCACCGTTCGTTCATGCGAACAGACGTCTTTTCGATGATTCTCGCGGCGGTGGTACTGCTCAGTGCAGTCGGGCCGGCCGCGGCGACGACCAGCGCAGCGACCGCAGGGACCACGACCGAAAGGATCGGTGGGCCGACGGCACCCGACGTTCAGCAGGCGACCTGTTCGTTCCCGACGACGGCGACCGACGCGACCGGGACCGAAATCACCGTCGAGGACGAACCGGAATCAGTCGTCACGCTCTCACCGAGCGCCGCCCAGACGATGTGGGAGATCGGTGCACGCGAGAAGGTAGTAGGACTCACGAAGTACGCCAGCTACCTCGAGGGAGCCGAGACGCGGACGAACGTCTCGGGCGCGGGGCAGCAGTACGCCAACGTCGAGGCGGTGGTAGGGCTCGAACCCGATCTCGTGCTCGCGCCGAACGTGATCCCGAACGAGACGGTCGAAAGCCTTCGTAGCGCCGGACTGACCGTGTTCAAGTTCGGCTTTGCCGGATCGATCGAGGATGTCTCCGAGAAGACTCGGCTCACCGGCGAACTCGTCGGTGCGTGCGAGGGCGCGAACCGCATCGCGGACACGATGGATTCCCACGTCGAGTCGATCCGCAACGCGGTTGCCAACGAGTCCAGGCCACAGACGCTCTACCTGCTTGGTGGTGGGTACGTCGCGGGCAACAACACGTTCATCGGCTCGATGATCGAGACCGCCGGCGGGACCAACCTCGCAGCGAACGCCAGCATCGAGGGATACAAGCAGATCAGCGACGAGGTGATCGCCCAACGCGACCCCGAGTGGCTTGTCGTCTCTAGCCCGACGGCGATACCCAACGGCACGCCGTGGGCGGACACGACCGCCATCCAGGAGAATCAGACCATCGTCGTAAACAACAGCTACGTCAACCAGCCCGCACCCCGAGTGATGCTGCCGTTGATGGAAATGGCCCGGCAGCTCCATCCCGACGCGATCGAAGGGGCGAACCTTACTGACTCCGCCATCGGCCCCGCGAACCTCACGGCGGCGAACGCGACTGCGGCTGCGACCGACGGTGGAAACACGACGGCCACCGACAGCAACGAAACGATCGACGGCAACGAGACGGCCGCTGGAGCGACCGACGGGACGACGATGACTGAATCAACTGCTGACGGAACGACCGGCGACACGACTTCGACCGAAACCGGCGACGCGACGACCGAGGAAGCGACCGCCACGGCCGACGATGCTGGAGCGGCCACGACCGGCGATAGCGGGAATGCGACGACGACCAGCTCGGGTAGCGGTCCTGGCTTCGGGCCCGCGGTCGCAGTCATCGCAGTACTCGCCGGAACGTTGCTCGTGGTCGGGAGAAACGGACGATAACGTCGCTTCAGGGCATCCAGAGCTAGCTTTTCGAATCAGTGGTGATCTCGGTCGCTCCCCTGCCGATCGGATCAAGCGTCTCGCCCGGCTCGGCCTGGTTGAGATAGAGCACGGCGTTGATGAGCCCGATGTGGCTGAACGCCTGCGGGAAGTTGCCACGGTGCTCGCCGGTTTCGGGATCGATCTCCTCGGCGAACAGCCCGATCGGGCTCAGATGCTCCGTCGCGCTCTCGAAAACGTCGTGGGCTTCCTCGACACGTCCGGAGAGCGCGAGACATTCGACCAGCCAGTACGAGCACAGCACGAACGCTCCCTCCTCGCCGGGAAGGCCGTCGTCGCCCTCGTAGCGCATCACGAGGCCCTCGTCAGTCATGAGGTGATCCATCACGGCGTCGATCGTGCTCTGCATCCGGTCGTCGTCGAACGGGAGCAAGCCGACGCTGCCGAGTCTCAGTGCGGCCGCATCGACGGTTTCACCCTCGAACGTCTGGGTGAAGCAGCCGAGTTCCTCGTCGAACCCCTCTTCGAGGACGGTTTCACGGATCGTATCACGCTCGCCTTTCCAGCGGTCGATCGGGGCGTCGAAATCGTTGTCTTCGGCGATCTTGATCCCCCTGTCGAGCGCCGCCCAGCAAAGCGCTTTCGAGTGGACGACATGCTTGGGCTCGCTGCGGACCTCCCAGATGCCCTTGTCCTTGTTCGTCCAGACCCCGGAGACGTGATCGATCACCTCCTCAATGACCTCCCACTCGCCCGCGAAGATCTCCTCGCCGTAGTCGGTCGCGGTGTAGATCGCGGTGATGAGTTCGCCGTAGGTGTCGAGTTGCTGCTGGTCGCCGGCCGCGTTGCCGATGCGCACGGGTTTGGAGTGACGGTAGCCCGAGAAGTGATCCAACTCCTCCTCGACCATCTCGGGCGGGTAGTGGAGGCCGTACAGCGGGTGGCCGATCTCGCCCGGATCGTCCTTGTGACACATCGTGAGACACCAGTCGAACCCGTTGCGGGCTTCGCGTTCGTGGCCGAGTTCGTTGAGTGCCTGGATGGTGTAGGAGACGTCCCGGATCCACGCGTAGCGGTAATCCCAGTTGCGAACGCCGCCGACCTCCTCGGGCAGCGAGGTGGTGGGCGCGGCCGCGATAGCGTGGGTCTGGGGGTTCATCAAGAGCCGGAGCACGAGCCCCGATCGGATCACGTCGTCGTGGTAGGGGCCTTCGAACGGGCAGCCCGATGCGTCGAGACACTGGTGAGTCCAGTCCTGCCAGTAATCGATGGTCTCGCGTAGCAGCGCCGCACAGTCGGCGGCGTCGATCGGCTCGCGGTCGTTGTACTGGAGCACGAACCACATCGTCTCGTCGGCGCGGAGGGTTTCGGTTGCCTCGGCGTGTTCTTCCTCACCCTCCGAGGACTCGAAGTCCGCCGGACTCCAGAGGTAGAGCTGTTCGCCGTTACCGCGTGCGATGACACCCTCGCTGGTCTGCTCGACCGTGGTTCCGACACGATCGTAGTCGAACCGGGGCTCGAACGTGGCATCCAGTTCGATCGTGCCCTCAGTACAGGTCACCTTCCGGTAGATCGCGCTCGTAGTGTGGCCGAGCTCCACTCCGTCGACCACAGGCATGAAATCGGTCAGCGTCATCGTTCCCGAGTCAGTTTCGAAGGTCGTCCGGAGCACGTTCGTCCGGGTGACGTACTCCTGTGCCGACTCGAACTCGCCACTGGGCTGAATGGCGAAATGGCCACCGCCGTCGTCGTCGAGGATGCCGGCAAAGACGCTCGACGACTCGATGTGGGGGAAACAACACCAGTCGATCGAACCATCGTTCCCGATCAACGGGCAGGTTTCGAGGTTCCCGATGACGCCGTAGTCCTCGATCTGCGTGAATGCCATGCGTCGTGTGGATGGAGGGGCCACAAATAGCTCATCCTTGCGTCCGATACGATGGCCAGAACCGAGTCGGTCGACGGTCCGGTTTCGGCGTGTCTCTCGGTAGGTACATACCGCTCCGGGGGTTACGTCAGGTCGATGGCAGAGCGTGTCTTCGACCGCGAAACGCTGCTCGATCTCACGGTCAACTTCATCCCGCTCGGGATGTTGCTGTTTTTCATTCTCCTGTTCGCCGGGACCACCGTTGGCGGCCCGGCTCCGGTCGCGAGGCTCGTCAGTCAGGCACTGCTCGTGGTGCCGTTCGTCGCGCTCGTGGGCATCACGTATTTCACCGGCCGAATCATCGCCGAGAGCGAACGGACGGGCCACTCCGAGACCGCCAGGGCGATCACCGCCCTCGTCACCGGCGAGGAGCCCGACGAGGACGAGGGGTGATCGGCCGCAGCGTCGCGGAGTCGTTCAGTCGGCCGAGCGTTCGCGCTGGATCAACACGCCGCCAGCGACGGCGAGCACGAGGCCCGCGACGGGGATGGCGAGAACCGGGACGCGATACACGGCGTCGATCCCGCCCCACGCGGAGAGCCCAACACCGAGGAGGACGACGAGGTAACCCACCGTTGCGGCGATCAGCCCGATCGCGACCCGCCACGAGGGCGACGCGACGACGGCGGTGTTCGGTGTGGACGTCATCGATGGCGTCGTTTCGAGTCCGACGGCCGGGGAGATAAATCGCCCGTCCGAAGAAGGAGGGGAGAAATGAGCCACGGACGACGGGCCACGGAACGATAGCGGGGCGCAGGCGGGGTCTTTTTGCCGGACTGCGTCCAACCCGATGACATGGGAACGGCAACCGACACTGGCGAGGACACGGACGCCCACGATCCGCCGGTCGGGATGGATTTCCCGCTCGGCCGCGACGAGGCGACGTGGTGGCCGATCGTCTGTGCGATCGGGGCCACCGGGCTGTATCTCGGGGCCGGGCTGTACTTTCTCGGCCACGGCGAGGTCGCGATCATTCCCGGGTTCGTCGGGCCGGTAGTGTTCGGCGGCGGTGCGCTCGTCTTCCTCGCTGGGCTGTTCGGCTGGCTGTACCAGGGGTTCGTCGCGGATTTCTGGACACGCTCGACGGACGAACGCGAGCCGGGATCGCTCCGGGGCGCGATGTACCTCTTCCTCGCGACCGACGTGTTCACGTTCGCCGGCGGGTTCATCTACTACTTCTTCATCCGGGCGGGCGGCTGGCCGCCCGGCGAGATCCCCGAACTACTGACCACGGTGTTGGTCGTGAACACCGCGCTCCTCGTGGTGAGCAGTTTCACGCTACACTTCGCTCACTCGGCGCTCGAAAAGGGTAATCGGCGACGGTTCGGGTTCCTGCTCGTGACGACGTTCGTGCTCGGCCTGCTGTTCGTCGCGGGGCAGATCTACGAGTATCACGACCTCATCGTCGGCGAGGGGTTCACGATCGCGTCGGGGATCTTCGGGAGCGCCTTCTACGGCCTCACCGGGCTCCACGGTCTCCACGTCGCGCTCGGGACGATCCTGCTCGGAATCCTCGTCGTGCGTGCGCACCTCGGCCAGTACGAGCCCGGTCGTGACACTTCGATCGCGACGGTTTCGCTGTACTGGCATTTCGTCGACGTCGTCTGGGTGTTCCTCGTCGCCGTCCTCTACGTCGGCGCGTCGGTCACACCGGTCCTCTGACGACCTGTATCCCGCAGGAACCAGGAATCGCGTCTTTGTATTCTTGTATGCCGGTCGACAGCATTCTCCCGATCTGAACCACCGGATGCTTTAGGTCGATACCGGTTCGAGCTATCGTGTGCCCGAACCAGACCTCGACCGGTTCACCTCGCGCCGATCGACCGTCTACGCCGATCGCGGCATCGTCGCCACCAGCCAGCCGCTCGCCGCCGAAGCCGGCGTCGAGATCCTCCGCAACGGCGGCAACGCGTTCGACGCCGCCGTCGCCACCGCCGCCGCGCTCAACGTGGTTGAGCCGACGAGCACGGGGCTGGGTGGCGACGCGTTCGCACTCTACCGGACTGCGGACGGCGAGACCGGTGCGATGCGGGCCTGTGGCGGTGCACCCGCCGAGGCGACGATCGAAAACGTCCGGACCTCGGTCCGCGAGCACGACGACGCCGACGATTGGTACCCCAGCGAGCGCGGGTACGCGGTCGACGGCAGCGACACCGCCGCCGAGATCGAAATGCCGTTTCTCGGTCCCCACGCTGTCACCGTCCCTGGCACCGCTCGGGGGTGGGAGGCGACCGTCGAGCGCCACGGTCGTCGATCGCTCGGCGAGGTCCTCCAACCCGCGATCCGCTACGCGACCGAGGGGTATCCCGTTTCGGAGATCATCGCTCACCACTGGCAGGCGGCGGAGGAGCTGTTCACCGACGCGAACGCCGCCGACGCCTACCTGAAGAACGGATCCGCACCCAGTGTCGGCGAACGAATGCGCCTGCCCCGTCTCGGCGAGAGCCTCCGGATGATCGCCGAACAGGGGGCTGACGTGGTGTACAATGGCGAAATCGGCGAGGAAATCGCGAACGAAGTCCAATCGAAGGGCGGCTTCCTCACCGTCGACGATCTCGCGGCCTTCGAACCCGAGTTCCCCGACCCCGTCTCGACACGGTACAACGGGGCCGAGGTGTACGAACTCCCACCGAACAACCAGGGGCTGATCGCGCTCGAAGCGCTCAACATTGCGGCGGAGATCGATGCGGGCGAGTACCCCCTCGACTCGCCCGAGCGCGTCCACTACTTCGCGGAGGCCACGAAACGCGCGTTCCACGACGGCCACCGCTATATCACCGATCCCGCCTACGAGGACGTCCCGCCGCTCACCTCCAGCGAATGGGCGCGGCGGCGCGCCGCGGACGTCGACGCGACCGCGAGCGACGTGAGCTTCGGCGTCCCCGACGCACGCGCCGAGGACGCCGACACCGTCCTGCTCTGTGTCGCCGACGACGCAGGCAACGTCGTTTCGTTCATCAACTCCCGGTTCGCCGGGTTCGGCTCCGGGCTGGTCGCCGGCGATACCGGGATCGCCCTCCAGAACCGCGGCGCGTCGTTCTCGCTCGATCCCGACCACCCGAACAGCCTCGAACCCGGCAAACGGCCGTTCCACACGCTGATCCCCGGTATCATCGATCTCGCGCCCGATTCTCCGGAGGACGACTGGGCGGCGTTCGGCGTCATGGGCGGGTACATGCAGCCACAGGGCCACGTCCAGGTCGTCTCGAACCTCGTCGATTACGACCTCCCGCTCCAGGCCGCGCTCGACCGCCCACGGTGGCGCTACCGTGAGGACGGCTCGCTCGCGGTCGAGGGACGGATCGACGGCACACTCGCGACGAAGCTCGCCCGGATGGGTCACGACGTCCGCGTGCTCGCGCCGTCGCTGTTCGGCGGCGCGCAGATCGCCAGAAACCGGGATGGTGTGCTTTCGGGTGCGACCGAACCCCGGAAGGACGGGTCGGTCGCCGGGTTCTGACGGCGGCAGGTCGCGCCCGCTCCGATTCAGGCCGGCGCGGGTCGGGCTGCGGAGCCGTTCGTCGACGAAACGTTCGTGGTGTTGGTCGCTTCGGGGTCATTGCCGGCTCGCTGCTCGTCGAGCCAGGACTGATACCGATCCTGACTCACCACCGTGAGGTTCGCGTACATCCGGGAGTGGCCCGCGCCGCAGAACTCCGAGCAGTAGACCCGGTACTCGCCGGTCTCGCCGACGTTCGTCCGGATGGTGTTGTACTCACCCGGGACCGCGTCCTGTTTCAGTCCGAGTTCGGGTGCGTGGAACGCGTGGATCACCTCACGAGCGGTGAGATGGTAGTAGATGTCGGTGTTCGCCGGCACGACCGTGGTGTTGTGGGTGGTGACGTTCGCCTCGGGATAGACGAACTCCCAGCCCCAGCGGTACGCGATCACCTCGACCTCGGTCGCGTTCGGATCGTCGGGGACGGCCGCCCCCTGGAGGGCTTGTTCGGAGGCGTTCGTCTGGATCTCGGCGTCGCCGAGAGTCGGCGAGATGTACGGGCTCAGGAGGACGTTGTACGACGCGAACCCGACGAATAGCAGGATGATCGCGGTCGCGATGGTCCACGTGATCTCGAGCGATCGGTTCTCCTTGGTCGGCGAGGGGTCCCGGTTGTTGCGGTGTTTCCAGACCGCATAGAAGAGGATGGTCTCGACCAGGATCGCGATCGGCGCGGCGACGTACAGCAGCTGCCGATTCAGATTTTGGATCAGCGCCCGATTGATCGACTGGGCCGCGGCCGGCTCGACGGCGACGGCGAACAGCGCGACGGCGAACATGCCTCCCGCTTTCGCGCGCCTGCGTGCCATTGGACGATCCTCGCGGGGAACGCACAAGTATCTACTGTCAGCGGCTGCCGGTACCGCGAACGCAGGGTGAGAATCGTGGTGGGTGTCTTTTTGCGCCCGGGGGTCGAAGAGCAGTCATGGTCAACGCTGGGTCCCTCATCGAACGGGTGACGGGCCAACCCGAATCCGCAGCGCTCGCGGACCTCAGACGGATCGTCGTCGGCGGGGTCGTCGGCGCGATCGCCGGCGGGCTCGGCACGCTCGCGTTCTCGATCGTCCTCTATATCGCGATCGTTCTCGGCGCGTTCGAACCCGCCCAGTTCGGCGAACTCGCGGGACTCGCCGGAATCGGCGACCCGATCGTGGGCGAGGGCAACCCACTGGTCGGCTACCTCATCTTCGTCGGCGGCGGGATGACGACGTGGCCGTTCCTGTTCGCCGCGCTCCATCACTACCTCCCCGGCTGGCGGATGGCGGTCAGCGGGATCACCTTCGCGGCCATCGGGTGGGCCGGCTTCTCGATCGCCTTCTATTCGGGCCAGACCGGCACCGATCTCCTCCTCTTCGTCGTACTCACGTTCGTCGGCCAGTGTCTCTACGGGTTCGTCCTCGGGTTGGTCTTCGAGTACGCCGAACCCCGCGTCGACGTCGCCTTCGTCGGAACGACGTTCCAGTGAGAGGCCCAGCGCCGGGTCGTCGATTCATTACCGACGGAGCCGATCGATCGCGACTGACGTGCCGGCGAGAAAGAGGAGACCGACAGCGGCGCGCGTCGAGGACGGTATCGCGTGACCCACGCTGATGATCCCGCTGCCGTCGTTGTCGTCGTTATTACGGCCGCCGTCTCCGGTGGCCATCACCGCACGCTCTTCGTCCGACCATGTACCGGGAAGCCGGACATCGTCGAACCCCTCGAACTGCTCGTGGCCGAGTTCGTCGATCAATGCCTCGACGTCCGCCCTGGTCTCGTCGTCGAGGTCCGCGATCCCCTCGACACCGTACGGTCCACGCTTCGCAGCCCAGAGTGCATTGTAGCTGAGCTCCCCTCGATCGGTGACGACCGGCAGCGCGAGATCCTCGAAGGAGTCGGGATCGTCGAACCCCGATTTCGAGAGCAGGAACCGATCGGCAACCGCCGAGAGATCGTCGGTGTCGATGCCCGCTTCCGACGGGAACTCCCAGTTGTTCCGCGTCGTGGCCGAAAACCGTGGCCGGTGGAGTTCGTACTCACTCATCGACGGCCTCCCCGTTCCCGTTTCCGCGAAGCCGCCACAGTCCCGGCGCGATCACCATTCCCGATCCCACGACCAGCCCCACGATGGACAGCGGGAGGCTAAACGAGTCCGTGACACAGTCGTTGCGCGACCCGATCACCGCGTAGTGTTCTTCTCCCTGATGGGTGACGATCGCGCCGTCGCGGAACGCCGAGCGGTGCTCGACATCCCCCTCGATCGGTTTCACGCCGTTCGCAGAGGCGAGCGCCGCCCGGAACGCACGCTGTTCGGCCGACGATAGCTCGTCGTAGTCGAGGCGGGCGAACTCGGGAACGTCGTTGTCAGCGGTGAGTTCGGCAGTCTCTTCCGCCGAGGAGACTTCGAGATAGGGATCGCTACACAGCCCGTAGTCCTCCTGGACGGTGGCGTACGCGCCGACGACAGCGGGGCCGATACTCGCGGAGAGGATCACCACGCCCACGAACGAGATCGCGTAGACCTGGATCGTCCGGCTCGTGACCGTTCGTCGAACGCTTCGTGCGACCGGCGCGAAGTGCTCGCGGAAGTCCTGCTCGTCGCTGCCCTCCAGCTCGTCGTCGCCGCTCATTCGTCTCCCTCGCCAGTACCGTCGGGTATGGCCCGATGATGCTCACGCTTGCCGGAGCCATCGGCCGCGTAGCGCTCGCGGAGCTGTTCCTCGAAGTGCTGCCACTCGCGGGTGAACTGGCCGACTTCTTTCAGGTCCCAGACGTCGGCCTCAGTGATCCGCGAGCCCCAGAAGTACGACTTAAGCATGTTCCACAGCCACAGCAGCACGCTGATGCCGATGACGTACGCCCCGATCGTCGTGATTTCCATCAGCGGCGCGAACTCCGCGGGGTAGCTCGCGTACCGCCGCGGCAGTCCGAGCGCACCGGTGATCAACATCGCGCCGAAGGTCACGATCACGCCAACCACCATCAGGACGGCCTGAAAGCGGGCGAGCGGCTGATCGTACATCCGTTCGGTGAGGATCGGGAACCAGTAGTACCCCGCTGCCATCATCATGAACGGGATGATTCCCATCAGGATCATGTGGAAGTGGCCCACGACGTAGTAGGTGTCGTGATACAACAGGTCGACGGGGATCGATGCGAGAAACACGCCCGTGATCCCGCCGATCACGAACGTACTCAGCCCGCCGACACAGAAGATCATCGGTGCGGTAAGTCTCACTCTCCCTTTCCAGATCGTGGTGATCCAGTTGAACTCCTTGATCGCGCTCGGGATCGCGATCGCGAGCGAGACCGCCATGAAGCTCGCCCGGATCCGGGGATCGATCCCGGTCGAGAACATGTGATGAGCCCAGACGCCAAAGGAGAGCACCCCGATCGCGAACGTCGAGTAGATCACGTACTTCCGGCCGAACAGCGTCCGCCCCGCGAACTTCGGCAGGATCGTGCTCATCAGCCCGAACCCCGGAAGCACAATGATATACACCTCCGGATGGCCCCAGAACCAGAAGATATGCTGCCAGAGGATGGGACCACCGCCTTCGAGCGCGAAGAAGGTCGTCCCGAAGTTCCGATCGAGCAACAGCATCACGAGCGCGGCCCCGAGCAGCGAGAACGCGAGCAGCGCGATCCCCGCCGTCGTCACGAGCGTCCACGTGAACAGATCGACATCGGCCCACGAGACCTCCTCGTCGCGCTCGGCGAACACGGTGATGATGAAGTTGATCGAGGCGAGGACGGTTGAGATCCCACTCAGATGGAGCCCGAGCAGGAGGAAGTCGACCTGTGGGTTGCCCGACTGGAGCGACAGCGGCGCGTACATGTACCACCCGATCTCGGGCGGTTTGATCTCGAAGAGAAAGGAGATCGCGTCGACCGGCACCCAGACGCCGAGGAACTTCGCGAAGAGGTTCACCACGAGACCGCCGCGGATGAGGAGCAACGCCGGTGGGAGGAGCCAGAAACTGAGCGCGTTGAGCCGGGGGAAGGCGAGGTCGTCGGCCCCGATCAGGATGGGGAGGAAGTAGTTCGCCATCCCGAAGAACACGGGTGTGACGAACAGGATCAACATCGTGAGCCCGTGGGTGGTGAAGAGGGCGTTGTACGTGCCCTCGGTCCAGAGGTCCGCCGCGGGCGTCAGGAGCTCGGTCCGGATCATCATCGCATCGGTGCCGCCCCACAGCCCCGCGATCGTCCCAAAGACGATGTACATGATCCCGATGTCCTTGTGATCGACAGTAGTCAACCAGCGCGTGAGGCCAGCCGATTTGGCCTCGGTCTCCGCGCCGGTCTCGGTGGTGGGGTTTTCGGGGAGGTACCCGCCGTCGGACCGGGGGCCCGACGAGGATCGCCTCACTCCGTTCGGCTCACCACCATCTGGCTGTGGCAGCTCTGGCGGAGCCGTCTTGCGATTTGCGTGGATCCGCCACGCGAGTACGGCGAGGACGAGTCCGACTGCGGCGACCCCGACGATCACCTCAGACATGGTTGGTGTCGTTGGTGATGCAGAGCGAGGACGGGACTGGTTCGCCTGCTACCGCAACCGTCGCCGCGGCAAGACTCCCGATGGACGCCGCACTGTTCATACACGGATATCGGAGCCGATCGACAAATAATCAGCGGACGGCCCGACCGCTTTCCGGGAGTCACCACCCCGCACGCCGGACCGAAGACGTTACGCCGCGCCCGAAGAAGGCGGCAGTATGGTCGAGAACGTCATCTGGCCCGCCTACCTCGATCGGGAGTTGAGCCGAAGCGAGGGCCGACGGGTCCCCCGATCGTCGGCCGTCCCGGAGCCGACCGTCGACGAGATCGCACGCGCCGCCGGCCAGGTCGGATACGACGTGGTGATCGAACGCGAGAAGACCTATCCGCGCGAGTACGAACCGCGCGGGCGAGTCTTGATCGAGAACGCCGACGACGCCGGCAAGTCGGATCTCCTCCAGGCGGTGGCGGCGTACGTCGCTGTCCTCCGCGAATGAAGCGCGCCGGCGAGGTCGTGCGGGTCGCCCAGGGACTCGCGATCGTTCGCTGTCCCGACGAGACACATCCCGACATCGGAACCGAACTCAGCGATCAGGAGCTCGCGACCGTGGGCCGAGTGGTCGATGTGTTCGGCCCGGTCGAACGGCCGTATGTCGCAGTCGACCCGCGGAACGAGCCGGCGCTATTGCTCGGCAGCCGGCTCTACGCCGAATAACGGCGACGAACGCTCGGTTTCCACTCACTTCGTTCGCGTTCATTCCCGAAAGTCGAGCAAAGCGCGTCTTCCGACGTTCGCGCTCGCTTTGCTCGCGCTCACCACCGCCACCGCCCGCCGTCGGGAGCGGTGTCGGCGGAGCGGGAGCCATCGAGCGGCGCACGCTCGTCGCCGAGATGGGTGGAGCGCCCAGCGAGAACGACGTTCACGACCGCGCCCAGCATGAGTACGAGGGCGCTGTAGTAGAGCCAGATCAACACGAGGAGGACGCCACCGATCACGCCGTAGGCGGCGTACCGACCGGCGTAGGCGACGTAGAACTGGAAGGCGAACTCGGTGACGGCCCAGCCGAGAGCGGCGAGCACCGTTCCCGGCAGCACTTCGACGATCGAGACGTCGACGTCCGGTAAGAAGTAATACAGCGGCAGAAAGGTCAGCGAGAGGCCGACGACGAGGAGCAGCGGGTGAAAATCCTCGACGTACGGGATTGTAGGGAAGAGCGCGAGCGCCGCGCCGGTGACAACGATCACACCGACTGCGAACCCGACACCGACGAGGACGACCACACCGTCGCGGAGTTGGGCGAGCAACGACTTCGGCCGCCGCACGCCGTAGATCGCGTCGAACGCGATGTCGAGCCCGCGAAACAGTTTGAGCGCGCTCCACAGCAGCGTCACCAGCCCGAGTACTGATGCGCCGGTCTGGCCCGACGAGTCGGTCAGCACGTCCGCGAGGAGGTCGCGCGCGCTCTCGGTCAGCGTCGATTCGAGCAGTTCGGTGATCTGCGTCGCGAACGCCTCGCCGCCGACGACCGACGCCGCGACGAACGCCAGCACGAACAGCGGCACCAGCGAGACGAACGCGTAGAACGCGAGACTGCCCGCCATGAAGGTGAGGTGGTTCTCGCGGACCTCGGCGATCGTCGCCCGAGCGAGCCTCGCCGGCCGGGACGAGCGGACGTTCACGGATTCACGCCTCTCGGAAACGGAGGGTATGTGAAACCCTAACTCTTCGCATTATCGCGGTTTTCACTCGTTCGGTAGCCACGAGGCCGCAGCGAAACCCCAAAGGGTGCGCCGGGAAAGAAACAGTCATGCACCAGCGCAGGCGGGTCGTCGCGGCCGGCGGAGCCACGGTCGCGATCTTTCTGGCGGTCCAGGTGGGCGCGCTCGCGCTCGTCGGCCCGTTCGAGTCGGCGGGCTACCAGGCGGTGGAGAACCCCTCGAACCCGGTGAACAGCGCGATCTACCTCGGTGCGATCCTCGTCGCCACCGCGGCGATGCTCGGAACGATCAAAGTCGGTGCGGACTGGGTACTCCGGGGATTCGTGGTCCTCGCAAGCGGATTCGTTTCGTTGTACGTCTTCTCAGTACTGCTGCCCGCCCCGCTCGGCTGGTCGATCGCCGGAATCGCGACCTCGCCGCTCGCGCTCGCCGCGGCTGGCCTGCTCGTGATCGCCCTCCTCGTCCATCCGGAGTGGTACGTGATCGACGCCGCCGGGATCGTGATGGGAGCCGGCGCGGCAGCACTCTTCGGTATCAGTTTCGGCCTCCTCCCCGCGATCGTCCTCCTCGTAGCGCTCGCGGTCTACGACGCCATCTCGGTGTACGGCACCGAGCACATGCTCGCGCTCGCCGACGGCGTGATGGACCTCAAACTCCCGGTCGTGCTGGTGATCCCGCTTACCCTGTCGTATTCGTTTCTCGACGACAGCCCCTCGACGACGGACGATCCGGACGAACGGGCCGTCGAAGCCGATGGGAGCGGTGATACCGAAGCGGCCGGTGAATCGACCGACACCAACCACGATAACGCTGCCGACCGGCCTGGCCTCGACGAGCGCGACGCTCTCTTCGTCGGTCTCGGCGACGCGGTGATGCCGGGCGTGATGGTCGCGAGCGCTGCGGTGTTCGCGCCCGCGCCGCCGTTGGTCGCCGGGTTCGCGCTCACCCTCCCCGCGCTCACGGCGATGATCGGGACGATCTGCGGGCTGGTGGCGCTGCTCTGGTTCGTGTTGCAAGGTCGCGCACACGCCGGTCTGCCGCTGCTCAATGGCGGCGCGGTCGGCGGCTACCTCCTCGGTGCGCTCGCGGCTGGAATTCCGCTGGTGCGCGCGCTCGGTCTCGGACCGTACGTCTGAGCGACTTTCGCGGTTGTCGTCACTCCGTCACTCGCCGGTGAGTGCCTGACTCGCCGGCGAGAACTCGATCGGCGTGCCGAGCCCCTTCTCGCGGGCCGCCTCGTAGAGTAGGTGAGCAGCCGCCACGGTTTCGATCCCCGTCCCGCCCGAGTCGAACACCGTGATCTCATCGTCGGTCTCCCGGCCCGGTGCCTCGTCCGCGACGACCTCCCCCAACTCGGCGTGGATCGCGTCCTCGCTGACGACGCCCTCCTCGACCGCGTGGATGAACGAGCCTGCGTCCTGGGTGACGCGCTCGCGAAGGTCGGGGACGTACGTCGCGCGCTCGATGGTCGTCGCATCGAGTTCGTGTTTCTCGGGGTGGTACTGACCCATCGCGGTGACGTGCGCGCCGGTTTCGAGGAGGTCGCCGTCGAAGACCGGCTCCGGACTGTTCGTCGCGGTGATGATCACGTCGGCGTCCTCGACCGCGGCGGCGCTGGAAGCGACCGCGGCCACTGCGGGATCGAGACGTTCGTTCATCGTCGCGGCGAACGACTCGCGGTGGTCGGCAGTCGGCGAGTAGACGTTCACGGTGTCGAACTCCCGAACTGTGGCCGCCGCTCGGAGCTGCCCGCGGGCCTGCGCACCGCTCCCGATGACCGCGAGCGTCGTGGCGTCCTCGCGTGCGAGCGCGTCGATTCCCACCGCACCCGCCGCACCCGTCTTGAATGGATTGAGACTCGCGCCGTCGAGCAGCGCGAGCGGCGCACCCGAGTCGGCGTCGAACAACGGGAGCATGAAGTGGGCATCGTGATCGCCGAACCCGGCAGCGTAGGTGTACCCGCCCATCGCGCCCGTTTCGGGCAGGATGGCAGTGTAGCCCGTCAACATCCCCGGCGGATCGTCGTTTCTGAGCGTCGTCCGCGGAGCTGCTGGTGCGCCGTGGCCCCGCTGGCGGTAGCCCTCCCGGACCGCCGCGACGTACTCCGCAGGCGTCGCGAGGCCTGCACACTCCTCGCTCGTGAGAAACAGCGTCTCGTCGGGTTCGGTGGCCGGCGTCATTGTGTGTTCCTCGGCGGAGCGACGGCTTATGGCTGGTGGCTCGGAGGGATGAGAGAACGGTAAAAGGACGAAAACGAGAAGAGAGCGATTCAGTCGGCGGATTCGAACGAGGAAACGTCGGCCCGTGGCGCAGGTGCGGGAGCCGGTTCGGCACCCGGGGCCCGGACGAACATCCCGTGGCCGATCAGTGCGACCGCGACGCTCGCCGCGAGCGGGACGGCAACCGTAATCGAGACACCGATGGCGGCGAGCAGCGCGGTGATACCGCCGAGTGCGAGCGGGATGAGACCGAGAACGTAATCGTAGTACTGAGCCATTGTACACTATCGTATGGACGTGTGCCACATAAGTGTTTCCCATAGGTGGGTAGTTGGTCCTGCGTAGGAGCGAAGCGTTCTACAAGGAAGTTTCTCATAAGTTATAGAGCAACGTCTCGTGATCAGTCCCGTTGTCGGCACCGACGGGATAGGGAGCGAGGCAACGCGAAGCCACGAGTTGCCCCGACCGATGGGTTGAAACCGCTCGTCGGGGCAGTACAGGTGTGAACGGGAACGACCGCGCAATCGTCGGCCTCGTGATGGGTGCACACGCGATGGTCCACACCTACGAGCTCTCGATCCCGATCCTCGTCTCGGTCTGGCTCGTGGAGTTCGACACCATCGCAGTGCTTTCCGCGGAGTTCCCAGTCAACGCGGCCACGCTTGGGGTCGTGGTGTCGGCGGGCTACGCGCTGTTCGGGCTCGGCGCGCTGCTGGCGGGTGTGCTCGCCGACACGTACGGCTCGCGGCCTCTGATCGCACTCTGCTTGTTCGGGATGGGTGGTTCCTTTCTCCTGCTCGGGCTCGCACCCGGCGTCGTCGTGATCGCGCTCGCGCTGGTCTGCTGGGGCGCGGCGGCGAGCGTCTACCACCCCTCGGGGCTCGCGCTGATCAGCAAGGGCGTCCACGAACGCGGGAGCGCGTTCGCGTACCACGGGATGGCCGGCAACCTCGGGATCGCGCTCGGACCGCTCGCCACCACGGTCGCGCTGCTGGCGTTCGACTGGCGCGCCGTCGTCGGCCTGCTCGCGATCCCCGCCCTGATCGCGGGACTGTTCGCGCTCCGGGCCGACATCGACGAGACCGCAGCGGTCGGCGCGAGTGAAGACGGTGTCGAGAACGCGGCCGCTGACGGCGGTGAGCGCGAGCGAAGCGAGGGCGAGGAGACCGGTGGAATCAGGTCGTTCGGTGAGTTCCTCGCCAGCTCGAAAGCACTCTTCACGGGCGTGTTCGTCCTCGTTTTCGGGGTGGCGATGCTCTCGGGACTCTACTATCGAGGTGTGCTCACCTTCCTTCCTGAGATCCTCACGAAGTTCCCGGCGTTCCAGCCCGTCGAGATCGCCGGCTCCGAACTCCAGCCAGAACGGTACTTCTACGCCGGGCTGCTGATGGTCGGCGTACTCGGCCAGTACGTTGGCGGACGGCTCACCGACTACATTCGGCCCGCGGCGGGGATCGCCGGCGGCTACGGCGTCCTCGGCGCGCTCGCCATCCTTTTCCTGCCCGTGGCACGGGCCGGGATCGTTCCGCTCCTGATCGTCGGGGCCGCACTCGGCTTTTTCCTGTTTTTCGTCCAGCCGCTCTACCAGGCCGCAATCGCGGAGTTCAGCCCGCCCGAGGCGCGTGGCATCTCCTACGGCTATACCTATCTCGGCGTGTTCGGGATCGGCGCGCTCGGTGGGACCATCGCCGGCGCGATCCTGACTGCACTCTCGCCGGCGGCACTGTTCGCCACGCTCGCCGGGTTCGGCGCGCTCGCGGCACTGCTGGGCGTGGCAGTTCTCGTCCGTACCGAGGGATCGCTCACGACGGTCTGACCGGCGCTACACCAACCACCGCGAGAGCGCCGCGAACGCCGCCACCACGGGCGGGAGGGCGAGACTGATGGCGACGATCTGCCCCATCGCGAGGTACTGGGCGAGGTCGCCGCCGACGAACAGCGTCGTCACGAATATCGCCACGACGAGCACGCCGAACCCGAGTCCGGCGAGCAGCGCGCGGCCGCGCGTGGCCGACGCGAGCCCCACGAGCGCGCCGCCGAGGAACAGTCCGGCCCAGTGAAGCCACGCCGCGACGAGCCCGACAGCGATGGCGGCGACCATCGTCAGCCATCGCCACCCCTCGGCCGACCGGAACCGTCGCCATCGGTTCGCGAGGCTCATTGGCCGTCCTCCCCTTCGAACGTGAGTGTCGTCTCGCCCTGGATCTCCCGGCTCATCGACTTGTACTCGACGTCGGCCCACATCCGGAGCTGGTCGTCGTAGTGGTCGGAGAAGTACTCCCCGGAGTTCCCGCCGGGAATCACCGACGACGACGACCCGTCCATTGGGCAGACCATCCGCCAGCTGCTCCCCGTGGGGTTCTCGACGGCGTAGTTGTTCACCGTCTCGCGCGAGCCGTCGACCGCCATCGCGGGGTAATTGAGAAAGGCGAGCCCGAGCGGATGGGTCATCGCGCCGGTGGTGTTGTACCCGCCGTAGGTGTCGTACTCGGCGTTCTCGATCCTCTCGATCGCCGCATCGAGTGCGTCGAGCATGACTTCGGCGCGCGAGCGTCCCTCGAACCACCGACTGTTGGGACCGAGATGTTGGAGCACCCAGTCGTTCGGGTAGTACGACGCGTCGAGGTCGTGGTCACTGAAGGTCGGGCCGAACACCCGCTCGCGATACTGCTCGAACCATCGTGCGAACACCAGCGCCGCGAGCGAGTCGCGGTCCATCCGGTGGTCCCACTCGTCGAGTGCGTCGACGTACTGCCCGATCGCCGTCGTATCGTCCGCTGCGCGCGCCACTTCGACGAGCAGCGGCACGAGCGCTTCGGCGCGCAAGTCAAGCGTATCGCGCTGGAGGTCCTTCACGAACTCCGGGTCGATCGGCTCGTCCGATCGGACTCGTCGGTCGAGCCGGTCGTAAATCCGGATGCCACGGTACGGATCGGAGTACGCTTCGGCGAGGTAATGCTCGGGATCGTCCACGACCCGCTGGTTCGCCGTCCCGATGTAGTTGGGGTTCATCACGTGTGGCTTCTCCTCGAACGGCACGAACCCCTCCCACGAGGAGGTGCCGAAGGGCGTGAACCCCTGCCACTCGCCCTCGCTGGCCGACCCATCGAAGATCCGGTCCCCCGGAACTTCTTCGCCGTCGGTGGTTCGAATCGGAATCTTGCCGGTGACGTAGTAGAGCGTGTTGCCGTCGCGGTCTGCGTACACGAGATTCTGCGTTGGCACGTCGAAGTTCTCCGTGGCAGCCACGATGTCGTCGACCCCCTCGCTCCGGCTGAACTCGTAGATCGCCTGGGGCGTCGACTCCGCGGTGTGGCCGGTCCACGCGACTCCGACGCGTGCTCCCTCGCGCTCGATGACCGGGCCGTGAACGGTCTTCCTAACGGTCACCTGCCTGTCCTCACCGTCGCTGACCGCGATGGTCCGCTGCTCGGTGTCGAACTCGCGCCACTCACCCTCGTATCGGTACTCGCCGTCCCGCGTGTCGTAGCGATAGAAGTCGATCACGTCCACACCGGTGTTCGTGAATCCCCACGCACCGGCGTCGTTCTCGCCGATGACCACGAACGGCACCCCCGGAAAGGTCACGCCGCGAACGCTCGTTTCCGGGAGACTGAGGTTCATTTCGTACCAGACGGGCGGGGCCATCAGGCTCAGATGCGGGTCGTTCGCCACGATCGGCGCGCCGCTTGCGGTGTGTTCGCCCGAAACGACCCAACTGTTCGAGCCGATCCCCGACGGCGACTCGAACTGGCTCAACCAATCGGCGAGTGCGGGATCGACGGTGTGCGTCGACGGTTCGTGTTCGGTCTGGCTCCGCGCCCGCTTTCGATTCTCTTGGCCGGTTTGCTGGTCGCGGATGATTGGCGACTCGTGATCGAGCCGCGACGGGTAGAGCTCGTTCGCAACTTCCTCGCCGAGCCGGTCGGCCACGAGCGCTGTTCGGAGCGTCCGGAAGCTCCCCGTAAGCGTCCACGCGATCTGCTTTTGCATCAGGATCGTGTCGACCGGCGTCCACGGGTCGGGTTCGTACTCTAGTAAGGAAAATTCGAGCGCCGACGGGTCGTCCGTCATGATCTCGTTGACGCCCGCCGCATAGGCCTCGGTGAGCGCACCCGCCCTAGAATCCGCGAGCGATTCCCATGTCACTTGCGCCGCGCCCGCGAAGTCCATCTTCACGTTGAACTCGTCGGAGTCAAGGGTTTGATCGCCGACGACAGCCGACAGCTCGCCGCGCATCTGTCGGCGCTGGAGGTCCAGCTGGAAGGCACGGTCGCGCGCCTGGGCATAGCCGACCGCAAAATAAACTGCTTCCTCGCTCTCGCCGGTGACGTTTGGCACGCCGTACTCGTCGTAGCGCACCTCGGCAGTCCCGTATGGACTCTCGATCGTTCGGGATTCCGGCGGATCGGTCGCGTCCCACGCCGATCCCGAGAGCGGCGCGAACCGTTCGAGATATCCCCTGATTGGCGAGAACGTGCTCGCGCCGACACCGCCCGCGAGGATCGCCCCCACGAGCGCGCGTCGCGTGAGATCGGTGTCCATGCGTGTCACTACATGGCGTGTGATATAAAGCCGCGAAAACGGAAATGAACCGATCGGCGGTTCAGCGCTCTGCGAGGCTGACCGTTCAGTGGTCGTCCGCGTCCTCGTAGACCCACGCCGCGGTGTCGTGTTCCCAGTCGACGAGTTCGCTATCGTCGAAGAACAGCTCGATCTCGCGCTCGTTGGCCCCTTCGTCCTCGTGGTCGCTCCCGTGGATCAAGTTGTGACCGAGATCGTTGCCGAGATCGCCACGAATCGTTCCCGGGGCGGCCTCCTGGGCGTCGGTTTCCCCCATCAGTCGGCGGACCTGGCGTGTGGCGTCAGCGCCCTCCCAGACCATCGCGAACACGGGTCCAGAGGTGATGAACTCGACGAGCCCCTCGAAGAAGGGCTTGCCCTCGTGTTCGGCGTAGTGTTCGTGGGCGAGCTCCTCGTCGATCTGCATGAACTTCCCGCCGACCATCGTGAGACCTTTCCCTTCGAGCCGGGAGACGATCTCGCCGATCAGCCCGCGCTGGACCGCGTCGGGCTTCGCCATCACGAACGTCCGCTCGTCGTGGTGGCTCATTCGTCGGTGTCCTCGTCGGTGTCGCGAACCGTCTCCTCGTCATCGACGTTTGCCTCGGCCTCGTCGGCGTCGGCCGCGGAGGACGTCTTGTCCTCGTCCTCGCGACCGCCGGCCGGCCGGCCCTCGATCTCGTCGAGTTCCTCGGTGTCGGCTTCGGCGGTGTCGTCGACCCGATCGTCGGTGTCGCCCGCCGGCTCACCCGATCGCGAGCCAGCGTCGCCCGCCGCGGCGGCGACCGCCTCGGCCTCGGACTCGTCCGGTACCGTGTCGACCTCGTCGGCGACGGTGTCGGCCTCCTCTTCGGGCGGCTCGGCAGCGACCTGTTCGACTTCGTCGGCCGTGCCGGCCTCGCTGCCCGCCATTCGCTGGCCCTCGGCGGTCCATTCGAGGTCACGCGCGGCCCGGCCGAGGTCGGCGTTGTTCTCACACTTCGACGAGCAGTAGTGGACGACGCGCCCGTCGACGTGGACGAACATCGTCCCGGTACCGGGCTCGATGTCCGTGCCGCAGTAATCACACGAACGCGTGCGAACCATCAGCGACCCCCGATGGCGTCGGCCTCGCGAGCGGTCTCCCTGAGCTGGAGCACGTCGCCCTCGCGGACGGGGCCGAGACAGTTCCGTGTGATGATTCGTCCCCGGTTCTCGCCGCCCTGGATGCGGCATTTGACCTGCATCGCCTCGCCATGCATCCCGGTCTTGCCGACGACCTCGATGACTTCGGCGGGCGTGGAGTCGGACTCCTCTTCTGCGCTCATCGTCCTATCGGAGGTCCTCGACCTTGGTCGTGATGTCCTCGACCTGCTCGTCGGCGTCGCCCGCGTCGACGATAGCCGCCGCGGCGCTGCCGACCTCGAGACCCGCGGCGTGGCCGACATCGTCCTGGGTCTCGACGAACACGAAGGGGATCTCCTTCTCGTCGGCGAGCTCTGGCAGGTGCATCACGATCTCCTCGGGACTCACGTCCTCGGCGATGTAGACGAGTTCGGCGCTGTCACGCTCGACAGCCTTGGTCGTCTCGTTGGTCCCTTTCTTTACCGTGCCGGTGTCCCGGGCGACTTCGAGCGCCTCGATGGCGTCGTCCTCGAGATCCGCCGGGACGTCATAGGTGACGTATACTGACATTGGTTGGTTCCTCCCGTGCGTGGGCTCTTCGTCCCCCGCCTTCGCCGAGATCACGTCGATCCCGACTGGCCGTCCCGCCGACGGCCTGAGAGTCCTGTGAGGCTGGGAGCGTCATCAACCCCGCACGGGTTGTAGCGCGGGGTAGCGGAGGCCTGCATAAAAACGCTTTCAACCGCTCACGGCGTGCGAGCCGAGCGCACGCCGACGTTGCCAGGCCGTCCCAAGGTTTTTGCTCTCATCGATTCGAACAGGAATATATCGATGGCGACGCGAACCGACGAAGCGCCGGAGTTCCCGTTCGGGACCAGTCCGTTCCGGCACAGTTTCATCGTCGTTCTCTGGGCGGTTTGGGCGGCGCTGAACGTCAACGAGTACGTCGGCGACGCGTTCGAGTTCCCGGCGTTTTTGCTCGCGCTGCTCACGGGAGTGCTGCTTGGTGTCGCGCTCTTCGCGTGGGTCACGCGAACCAAACATGGCGAGAAAGCGAGACGGTTGTACGATGATGCACCGCTGGGTCAGCAGCTTTTGGTCAGTGTCGTGCTTTCGGTTCTGCTCATAGCGCT
The DNA here is from genome assembly GCF_000336915.1 of Halococcus saccharolyticus DSM 5350. Taxonomy (NCBI): domain Archaea; kingdom Methanobacteriati; phylum Methanobacteriota; class Halobacteria; order Halobacteriales; family Halococcaceae; genus Halococcus; species Halococcus saccharolyticus. Next base: position 39,729 of record NZ_AOMD01000004.1, read on the forward strand.
CGTGTTCGGTCTGGATACTACGGATGTGTCCCCTCTGCTCTTGCAGGTCGCGTTCATCAGTGTCATCTTCGGCTATCATCAGTCGAAGTTCGCCTCGGCGTACGCCCGTCTCGAATAGTCGCCGAACGCGACGGTCGACGCCGAGCGCTACACATTTCGGACTCCGAGCGCAACGACGACCACGCAGACCACGGCCGCGATCAGCGTGACGCCGACGAGGATCGGCCAGAGAGTGCCGAGCAGTGCGGGGCCGCTCTCCCGAGCGAACGCCTCCGTTCGATCGATCGCGGTCGAGGCGAAACTCACGATCGCGCCGCCGAACGCCGCACCCACCACGAGAAGTATCTGGAGCACTGCCCCGTATCGCTGCCACGCCGACTCCTCGGCCGAGTCGTCATCGTCAGACCCCGCTGACTCACCGAAGCGGCTCCGTAGTCGATCGAGCGGTGTCGTGGCGGAGCCGTCACGGTCGTCCATCCTGTACCACGTTCGTGACCCATGACATAAGTTCTGTTGGTGGTCGAGGGTTTGTACTCGCTATCGTGGCTGAAATCGACGTTCCCATACCGCCCCATCACCGTACTCCTGCATGATCGCCGACCTCGCGGGCCGGCTCCGCGACGAGGCTCGCCGGGCGAACGAGCGGCGGCTGCTCGTGCTCGCGGGTGAGCGCGAGGCGTGCTACACGGCGGCGGTGAACGCCCTCGACGGCGCGGGGATTCGTGAGTCGGAGACAACAGTAGTCGCGACCGAAAGCGCACTCGGCGCTGATTTCCGCGATTGCGAGCACGTCACTCCGAAGCGCGCTAACACACTCCTCGGGACCACCCGGACGGCGGTCGTGCTCGACTGTCACGACGAGTGCCGGCCGAACGCGCTCGGCCGCACGGTCGGCGCGGTCGACGGCGGCGGATTGGTGGTGCTCTGTACGCCGTCGCTCGATGCGTGGCCCGCCCGCCGGGACGATTTCGACGAGACGCTTGCCGTCCCACCGTTCGACGGCAAGGCTGTCGGCGGTCGGTTCCGGACTCGACTCGTCGAGACGCTCTACGCTCATCCTGGGATCGCGATCGTCGATGTCGATTCCGGGGCCGTCGAGCGTGACGGGCTTACCGACCCACCTGCAGCAGAGGAGCAGCGGTCGCCAGCGCCACCGGACAACCACGCGTTCCCGCAGGCGGCCTACGACGCCTGTCTCACGGCTGACCAAGCCAACGTCCTCCAAACCCTCGAACGGCTGCGCGAGCCGGGACAGGCGCTCGTCGTAGAGGCCGACCGCGGGCGCGGGAAGTCGAGCGCCGCCGGCCTCGCCGCGGGCGCGCTGGCAGCTGAGGGGAAAGACGTGCTCGTGACTGCACCAAGCTACCGGAGCGCCGCCGCGGTGTTCGTCCGGGCGCACGAACTCCTGACGAGCCTCGATGCGCTCGCCGGCACGGATCGTGACGAGAACCCACAGCGACTCGACACGCCAGACGGCGGACGGGTAGTGTTCGCGGAGCCGGCGGCCGCCGTCGATGGCGACGCACTCGCCACAGTCGACGTCGCCATCGTCGACGAGGCCGCCGCGCTGCCCGTCGATCGGCTCTCGGCGTTCCTCGACGCGCCGGCGGTCGCGTTCGTCACGACCGTTCACGGCTACGAAGGGGCGGGGCGCGGGTTTGCGGTCCGGTTCCGCGACCGACTCGCCGAAAGCGCGTTCGACGTGACCGAGCAGCGACTCGACGACCCGATCCGGTACGCCGCCGGCGATCCGGTCGAGGTGTGGCTCTTCCGAGCCCTCCTGCTTGACGCACGTCCGCCCGTCGCACCAGTCGTCGCCAAGGCCACGCCCGAAACCGTGACCCACGAACGCCTCGCCGCTGACGAGCTGCTCGCCGACGAGACGCGACTTCGGGAGGCGTTCGGGCTCCTCGTCGCGGCCCACTACCGGACGGAGCCGAACGATCTCGCGCGACTGCTCGACGCGCCGAACGTCACCGTGCACGCGCTGTGTCACGACGGTCACGTGGTGTCGGTCTGTCTCTTATACACATCTCTGATGGC
>NZ_AOMD01000005.1 GCF_000336915.1 Halococcus saccharolyticus DSM 5350
CCTCCTGCCGGATGTGCTCACGAGCCAGTGCCGGGATCTCGAGGCCGGGAAGACGACGGGCGAGCGCGTGCTCCGGATCGCCACCCATCCTGCCGTGCGATCCCAAGGACTCGGGTCACGACTACTAGACGAAATCCGCGCGGCAAGCGAGCACGATGCGATCGACTGGCTCGGGGTCGGATACGGCGCGACGCCCGACCTCGTCAGTTTCTGGGACCGCAACGGCTTTTCGCCTGTGCATCTCGCGATCACCCGCAACGACCGCAGCGGCGAGCACTCCGCGCTGATGCTCGCACCGCTCTCGGAGCCCGGCCGCGATCTCCGTGACCGCCACGCTCGGTGGTTCACAGAGCGGATCGGCGGCCTGCTGACCGACTCGCTCGCCGACCTCGATCCAGACGTCGTTCGCGCCGTTCTCGGTGCGAATTCGGTCGAAGCGCCGCTCGATCTCTCGGCCCACGAGTGGCGCACGGTCGCGGCCGCGGCCTACGGCCCGGGGCTCGCCGCCATCGATCCCGACGCCTTCCGCCGGCTCGCACTCGCTCATTTCACCGATCCCGAGAGCGACCGGCTCTCGGCTCGTGAAGAACGCCTGCTCGTCGCCCGAATTCTCCAGAGCCGCTCGGTCGAGTGGGTGGCGGACGACCTCGGCTACGTCTCGACCCGAGAATGTCTGCGTGCGCTCGGCGACGCCTACCGGCCGCTGGTCGATCGGTACGGCGATGCAGCGGCCCACGAGGAACGCGATCGCTACGACTGATAGCCCCGACTCGGCCCCGCCGATCAGCCGAGAACGGTCCGCACCACGAGCCACGCGACACCGATCGCTGCCAGCGAGCCGAGGAGATTGACGATGGCGTTCGCCGCCGCTGCGGCAGACTCCCCCTGTTCCACGAGCCGAACCGTCTCGAACGAAAACGACGAAAAGGTGGTGAAAGACCCACAAGCGCCGGTCCCAAGGAAGAGGAGGATCTCCTCGCTAGCGCCGGCGAACGTCACGAGACCGAGCACGAAGCTCCCGAGAACGTTGACCGCGAGCGTTCCGAAGGGGTAGGTTTCGCTGTCGACGCGCTGGCTCACGTAAGTCCGACAGAGCGCGCCGACCGCGCCACCGGTGCCGACGAGATAGGCTGGATCGAGCGGGATCACTCGCCAGCCCCTCCGTCGACGCGCCGGGCGAGGCTGCGGCCCGCGAGCACCCCGGCGAATCCGAGCGTGTAGGTGACGAGCACGTTCGCAATCATCCACACCGGCTCGGCGAGCAGCGTGGTCTGGAGTGCGAACGTGCTGTAGGTCGTCAGCGAGGAGAGAAAGCCGGTGGCGACGACGGCCCGCGTCCGCTCGGCGAGCACGCCGGCGTAGACCGCCTCGTAGAGGACGAACCCGAGAGCGAAGCTTCCGACGACGTTGACGACGAGCGTTCCGGCGGGCCCGGGAATCATACGCGCCACGAGATACCGGAGGTTCGAGCCCGCAAACCCGCCGATACCGATCAGTACGATCGATTCGAGCGTCCGAAGCGGATGGGGTCCCGACATGGCTGTCTCCGAAAAGGAGTCATCAGCTGGGTAACCAGCGGTTGGGGCAGGCGGACTCCATCGCCCGATACCGTTCTCTCCGGAGCGACGGTATATCCGCGCTACGGAATCGTTCACGCCACGGTCGACACCGGTGTGACTAACCCGCGCGCCGTCCACGCTCCCGCATGGTCGATCCCCTCACGATCGTCGCGCTTGCGCTTCTCGTCGTCGGTGTCGCCGGCAGTGTCGTTCCGCTACTCCCGGGGGCGCTGCTGTCGCTCGCCGGTGTGTTGCTCTACTGGTGGCAGTCCGGGTACGCCGAACCAGGCCCGATCCTGCTCGTCGTCTTGGTGCTCGTGGGTCTCGTCGGTGTGATCGCCGACTACTTCGCCGGTGCGGTCTCGGCCGCAGCGGGCGGCGCGTCGACGGTCACGACCGTGTTCGCGGCGATCGTCGGCATCGTCCTCTTCTTCGTTGTCGGCCCGCTCGGCGTCATCGTCGGTGTGATGGGAACCGTGTTCGTCGTCGAGTTCTACCGCCACCAAGACCCCGAGCAGAGCCTCCGAACCGCGATCTACGCCGCCATCGGGATGCTCGCCTCGACGGTGATCCAGGCACTGCTGACAGTGACGATACTCGTGACGATGGTGCTCGTCCACTTCCTCTGAGACCGACAAGCGGATCGCGCCATAACGGTTGTAACATCGCGCCGCGTACGTCGCCTATGACGACGTGCGCCGAGGCGGAGTGCGAGGAGCTGGCAGCGGTGCGGCTCCACGTGCCGTGGGACGCGAACCGAGAGGTCTGTACGGCCCACGCTCGCGCGCTGGTCCAGCAAGAAGGCATCGTCGCGGAGCCGCTGGAGGATGCGGCCGAGGAGTGGCGTTGATCGTTCCTGATTTCCGACGTTGGCTACGGTCCGAGCGCCATCATCACCTCGTCGATGTACTCCTCGCCGATCTTGTAGTGACCTTCGCGCGTGGCCTCAACCTCGCCGCCGTGGGCCTCGAAGAACGCGATCGCGTCCTCGTTGGTCGAGGGGATCGAGTTGTAGATCTTCTCGTAGCCGTTTTGCTCCGCCCAACCGAGCCCTCGATCGAGGAGTCGGCCGCCGATCCCGTGTCCTTGATACTCTTCAAGCACGCCGAGGGTGAGCTCGGCGGTATGAGAGAGCTTTTCGAGCTCGGGTGCATCGAGGTGGATCCACCCAACCACCTCGTCGCCCACCGTGGCGACGAAGAACATCCGCGAGCGGACCGCGTTCTCCCGCACGAGGGCCTCCTCGTGATCGACAACGTCCGCGACGCTCTCCGCGACGGTGTAGGTCTTTTCGCCGGCGACCTGACGGATCACGCCAACCAGTCCGGAACGGTCGGTCTCGATCGCGGGCCGGATGGTGTACTCCACGCCCTCCTGCTCGAACGTCTCCTCGTCGGCCGCGTCGCTCCCTTCGAACGCCGCCTCGACCATCCCGGCGGATTCGTGGACGAGACCGTCGCGCTTCAGGATCGCGAGGTGGTGTCTGAATCCGCTGGGATCGAGTCCGAGTCTGTCCCGGACCTCGGTAGCTTCGACCGGATCGTCGGCGTCCTCGATGTACTGGTAGATGCTCTTTCGGTCCTCGTGGGTGAACTCGAACGCCTCCGATACTTGCATGGAACCCGGTAGCACACCACGTCACTTAACGGTTCCCCGGTTCCACGAAGACACCCCGAGCCCGAAATCCGTCGGTGATCTCGTCCGACGTTGCAGTCACACCGGATCGGTGGTCCTGTTTCGTGGGATCGGTTAGCAACCGTCCGCGTCGGACAGGTCTTCGGGCCCCGTTCTGCAGCCACGTTCACAGTCACTCAGAAACTGCTTCGGTCGGCGAGACGTCGAACCGTTTCTCGAACTGCTGGACCGCCTCATCGGTTCCAACGATCACGAGCCGTTCGTCGCCCGTGAACTCGCGCTGGGGGTCGACGGTGCTGGAAAACTCAGAGTTGTCCGTCACAGCGATCACCCGACAGCCAGTGGTCTCGTAGATATCCGACTCGGCAAGCGTCGATCCGGCAAACGGGGACGCAGAAACACGGACGAAGCGGACCTGACTCGCCGGTGCGAGCACGTCCTCGCCGCGAAGCTCCCTTGCGATCATCCTCGCACTCACTCGGGGAACCGAGAGAACGTAGTCGGCCCCGGCGCTCAACGCTTTTCCCGTCGTATCCGTATCGCTCACCCGAACCAGTATCTCGATGTCCGGATTCAGCGACCGCGCGAGCACCGTGGTCAACAGCGATGACGAGTCGTCAGGAAGTCCGATGATGATCGCACCCGCGGTTTCGATACCGGCTTCGTACAGCACCTCTCTCTCTCCCGCATCGCCGACGACGTCGACCGACTCGCGGTCTTCGATATCGATCGTCACGTTGTCGATTCCCGCCTCGGCGATGGTCGACTGTGTCGCCTCACCGCCTTCGCCCAAACCGGCGAGGACGACACGCTCGTGGTGACGGAGCGACCGCGCGGGCCTGGTGAAGTCACTCACCTCCTCCAAGGCACTGTGCTCGCCCGATACCAACAGCACCGTGTTCGGGCGGATGATCGCGTCGGGAGACGGCGGTAGTTGGAGTTCTCCGTCGATCCACGCACCGACGATGTTTGCCCCCGTTCGTTCCCTGATGTTCGAGTCGCGGATCCGCGTTTCGACCAGCTGGCTCCCCGGATGAACCGGTATCTCGGTTACTTCGATGTCGCCTCCCAGGCCGACTGTGTCCGTGAGTTGGGATCGCAACGAGGAAACCGCCTTCTCGGCGAGTCTGTAACCCAACACTCCGCGCGGCGAGAGAACGGTGTCCGCACCCGAGTCCAGCAACACGTCCCGCATGTCGTCGTCATCAGTGAGGACGATCGTCTCGATGTCGGGGCGGAGGGTTCGCACCGTCAGAATCGTGTCGACGTTCGCATCGCCCGCATCGGCGATGACTGCCCGAGCGGAATCGATACTGGCTCGCTCGAACGCCTCCGTGTCCTGCGGCGAGCCATGGATGACCGAATACTCCTCGTCGGAGAGGTCTCTGGCGTTTTCTTCGGAGGACGAGATCAGCACGTACTCGATATCTAGCTCCCGGAGTTCGTCGAGAAGCACGGCTGAGTCACGCCGATACTCGCAGATGATGACGTGGTCCTCCTTGGGCGTGAGTCGACTGTCGAGGTCGACCTCGGTTCGGCTGTACAGCGGGATCACGAGGACTCGAAGCGTGAAGAAACTGACCGCGATGCCGGCGATCTGGGCCAGTACGACGAACAGGAACATCAGTGGATGGCTCCATATCCCCGAGTCCTGACCGTAGCCGGTCGTCGTCATCGTTTGGATGACGAACTCGAGCGAGGCGAAGATCGATTGATCCACCCCCTCTAGCCGTTCCAGCGCGACGTTGTACGCGACCGTCGACCCGACGACGAAGAGCCCGAGCCCGACGAAGAAGTAGGCGACGCGTCGATTCCGCCGAGAGAGTTCGATTTCCGATAGTGACGTGGGGAAGGAGACCATCGTGAGCTAGTGGCGATTTTCGACCGTTCCGGATGAAAAGCGTTCGTACTCACCACTCTCGTCAAGGCCAATAGAACGGTGAGTGGGGGGTGTTTCGTGTCTCTGGAGCAGCGCGAATCGAGTCGCCGCTATCGGCCGGGTCACGTGCGTGCCGGCACCCGTGTCAGCAACTGGGCGGTATCCCGGATGTTGTTAGTATCGAGCAACAGCTCGGCCGCCCGCCGAACCGTGACGTCGGGCTCCATCTCGACACCGTAGCAGCGGGCGTACAGCGCGAGCCAGGCGTTCGTCGCTCGGTGAATCTGTTCGAGTTCCGCGGCCGAGAACTCGACATCCCACTCGGCGGTCCGCGCTTCGAGGTACAGCGCCACAAGCGGGCCGAGACCCTCCCGAAGAAACGCCATCGCGCGCGCCTCGTCCGGCGGATCCGAAGGCGGATCGAACTCCCGACGGTCGCGCTCTGCCTGCTCTGCGAACCCCGCGATCCGGTCGGCGTAGCCCGACGTCATCTGCGATGAGGACCGGCCCGTTCCAGCACCGAGTGCCGGTCCATCAGCCTTCCCTGAACTCGACGCCCTTGCCGCCACGGGGGTGTTCCCACTGGGTGTCGGCGACGATGGCGCAGGTCCCGCACTCGACGCAGGGCTGGGTGTCGAGGCTCACGACGCGCTTCTCGTCACCATTGGTTTGGACCGTCTCGTCGCGGTAGCAGCCGCCGCCGTAGTCCATCGCGCTCACCGGGCAGGCCGTGACGGCCGCGCCGCTCGCCTCGAAGGAGTTGTCATCGACGACGATGTGAGGGTTGCCCACGTCCGTGTCGTAGGTCAGATCGCCGATGCGTTCCTCCAGGCTCGGCGGTTCGACGGTGGACTCGGCTTCGACTTTCGCGCCGAGTTCCTCGCCGATGAGGGTGGGTAGGGTGACGTACGGCGTCTTGGTGTCGGGCATCATCGTCGCGAGGTACGGCGAGCTATATGCCTTTTCGAGCAACCCAGCACGATCGGCCATCCGGACACCGAGCCGGCCGACCGACGAGTCGAGCGCCCGCTCGGCGAGTTGGGTCGCAGTATCGTTCTCGCCGAGCGTGCTCGCCACCTCGTACCGCGCGGGCCGGAGCTTCGCCATCACGCCCTCGTCGTGGAGCCGGCGCTCGTAGCGCTCGCCGGCCGAGTCCGGCTCCCCTCTGGAACGCGCCTCCACGAACGCCTCCGCAGCGAGCGCGCCAGCCGTCACCGCATGGTTCATTCCCTTGATGATCGGACCCTGGGCCTGCATCTGGCCACCCGCGTCGCCGACGAGTACCAACCGGCCCTGATGCGGCGACGGGTTCGCAGCCTTCTTCGAGTCGGGGACGAGTTTCGCCGAATACTCGCGCTCGTCGTATTCGTCGCCGAGCCATTGGGCGAGTACCGGATGGGTGAGGAGTGCGTCGAGCAAGTCCTGAACCTCGGCCTCCTCTTCCACGATACTGTCGAGGTGGAACACGTTCCCGATACAGAGTGAGTCCTGGTTGGTGTAGAGGAACCCGCCACCCCGGACGCCGTCGTAGAGGTCGCCCGAGAACAGGTGGGCCTCGCCCTCGTCGTCATCGATTCCGAACCGGTCGTTGATCGTATCGCCTGGCATGTCGACGACGGCCTTCACGCCCTGGAACCACTCCTCGGGCTCCTCCCAGTCCATCAGCCCCGCTTCGCGCGCGAGTTCGGAGTTCACGCCGTCCGCAGCGACGACGAAGTCGGCCTTTATTGGATCGAGCTCCTCGCACGTCACGCCGACGATCTCGCCGTCCTCTCGAAGAAGGCCGTCAACTTTCACCTCGGTCAGGAGGCCGCCGCCGGCCTCGCGCGTGATCTCGTGGACCTGCTCGGCCATCCACGAGTCCATCTTCCGCCGAAGGACTGCGTCGGCCCACTCGGTGTCGTGCTCGTGGCCGTCGGTGATGTCGAACGTTCGGACCTGCTCGCCCGCGATGTTGTGGATGTAGTAGTCGGTGACAGGCCGCTCGGTCGCATGCTCGCGAAAGCCCGGGAAGATGCCGTCGATCGTGTACGGCGCTGATTCCTCGGCGTAGATCAGTCCCCCCGTGACGTTCTTCGAGCCGGCGTCGACGCCCCGTTCGAGAACGACGGTCTCGACGCCGTTGCGCGCGAGCGTCGCGGCCGCCGCCGCGCCGCCCGGTCCCGCACCGACCACCACCGCCTCGTAGTGTTCGTAGTCGTCAGTCATCGGTTGCCCCTCCATCGGCCGCAACCGCCTCGACATCTAACTCGCCCGATTCCAGCGCTGCGGTGAGTTCCGGCAGCACCTCGAAGAGGTCGCCCTCCACGAAGAAATCCGAGAAGTCCCGAATGCGTGCGTCGGGATCGGTGTTGACCGCGACGATCGTCTCGGATTCGTCCATGCCGACCTTGTGCTGCACCGCCCCGGAGATCCCGGCGGCGATGTAGAGGTCGGGCTCGACGACCTGGCCCGTCTCGCCGATCTGGCGCTCCTCAGCCGTGTAGCGCTCGACGTGCCCGTCGAACTCATACGAACCCGTCACGATCCCGCGCGAGACCCCGAGTCCGGCATCCTCGAACGCGTCGGCGAGGTCGATGCCGAGTTCCATTCCCTTCGTGGGATCGTCGCCGATCCCCCGGCCCATCGCCACCACTACCTCGTGACCGGTCAGATCCACGCCCTCGTCCAACTGGTCGTGATCGGTGACCGAGACCCGGAGCCAGTCGTCGTCGAGTTCGAGATCGTGTTCGACCACCTCGCCCTCACGGTCGTGGTCGGGTTCAGGAAGGTCGAAGCTCCCTGGGATCACCGACGCGCCCTGGGGGTGGAACTCTCTGGTCGGATTGTCGAGACACAGGATGGTGGAGTACTCGAACCCCGAGAAGTCGGGGCGCTTCATGTGTAGCACCCGCTCGAACTCCTTTTTCGTGCCTGGCCGCCCGGTCTTCGCGGGGTTCGAGATCATCGCCTCCTCGATGTAGAGGTCCGAGCAGTCCGAGGCGAGTCCCGAGTCGAGTTCACCCTGGACCAGCGCCGAGAGGTCCCGCCCGTTGTTGGTCGCCGGGAACACCGTGTACCGGGGTTCGTCGTAGTCGCGCCAGTCCGCCTCGTTCGGTCCCTCGTCGGCGGTCGGGTCGCCACCCCACCGAGCCATGTCACAGAACAGCTCGGTGTAGGGCTTGTGCTGGAACCGTTCCAGCCGATCGTCTTCGTGATGAACCACCACGTCCGCACCGTAGGCGATCACGTCCTCGATGTGCTTCTCGACGTCGCTGCCGATCAGCACCGCGACGACTCGTTCGTCCGTCTCGTAGTCGTCGTTGTATGTGTCCATCAGGTCGCGAGCCTTCCCGAGCATCTCCTTCGAGACATCGATCAGCTCGCCCGCCTGAGTCTCGCAGTAGACCCACATGTCGCGGTAGTCGCCGTCCTCGATCGCCTTGACGTACTGCTTGTCCGCCGTCGGGTGGTCGAGATCGGGGTGTTTCTCCTCCGGCGGCACGACCTCGATCTCCTCGGGCGCTTCCTCCTCCTGGACCGAGTCGATCCGGTTCTGGATCAGGTTGACCGCCGCGCTCCGGTCCTCCCCGGACTGTTCGGCGTCGAGCACCTCCTGGAGTCGCTCCTCGTCGTCGATCCCCTGGAGCGCGTTGCCGAGTTCGGCGGTCGAGAGGTCGCTCGGATCAATCTCGCCCTCGGTCTCTTCGGCGTCCTCGGTGACCTTGTCGATCCGGCTCTCGATCAGCGTCTTCACGTTGTCGCGGTCCTCGCCGCTCTCCTCGGCCGCGAGGATAGCTTCGAGTTCGTCGGCGTCGTCGACGCCCTTGATCGCGGGGCCGAACTCCGCGATGTCGTACTCCGCGGGATCGAGCGCGAGATCGTCAGCGTCGCTTGCGCCGCTCGACTCGCCAGCGCCCTCGTCGCTCGCGGAGGTGGCCCCCTCCTGATCACCCTCGACCTCGTCGGCGGACTCGCGGTACTCGCCCTCGGTTTCGGTTCCCTCCTCGACCACCTCGCCCTCGGCGGGACCGACCTCGCGCATCCGCGCGCGGATCGCCTCTTGGGCCGTCTTTCGCTGCTGGCCGTCCTTCTCTGCATCAAGCATCCCTTCGAGCTCGCGAGGGCTGTCGATTGCGGCCAGTTCGTCTTGAAGCTGTTCGACGGTGTGCTCGCCAGGGTCGGTGGTTTCACTCATGTATCAATCACCCGCCGCCTCCGATCGTCCGCCAGCGAACGGCTGCATCGCTTCGAACACCTCGCTCATCTCCTCGCCGTCGTCGGGGTCGACCATCGTCGCCTCACGCTCGGCGGGCGCTTTCGGGATCGGGTCGACCGACGAGACGATCGTGGGCGATCCATCCAAACCGATGTAGTCCGGGTCGAGGTTCAGGTCCGCGTGATCCCACGTCGTCAGGTGCTCCTCGTGATCCTGAGCGCGCTCCTCGGTCTCCGCCTGAAGATCCTTGAGCGTCAGTCGGTGCGAGGCCTTGCGATACGTCGGCTCGAACTCGGGATCGGCGACGATGAACGCGGGCATCGGGGCCTCGACGGTCTCGATCTCCTCGATGTCGCCCTCGACGAGACGTTTTGCGCGGACCGTACCCTCGTCTTCGTCGACATCGAGCGCGACGACGTGGGTGATGATCGGCCAGTCGAGACACCAGCACGCCTGGGGGCCGGTGTGGCCGGTCTCGCCGTCGGCAGTCTTGAACCCCGCAAACACGAGGTCCGGCGTGTCGTCGAGTTTCTGGAGGCCGGTGGCGAGCGTGATCGCGGTGGCCCACGTGTCGGAGGCGGCGAGTTCACGATCCGAGAGGAGGTAGAGGTCGTCGGCGTAGACCGTCTCCATCGCCTCTCGGAGGACGTCGCCGTAGCCCGGCGGCCCCATGCTCATCACGCTGAGCTGGCCGCCGTGGCGGACCTTGGTCTGGAGGGCGGTCCGCAGCGCATGCTTGTCGTTGGGGTTCATCACCGTCGGAGTGTTTCCACGTTCGAGATGACCGTCCTCGTCGAACGCGACCTGTCCCTCGCGGAAATCCGGTACGCCTTTCGTCAGAACGACTGAGTGCATTGGTATGGATACTCCCGGGTGTCTCTCTCTGGCATAGCCTCCCGCCGACTATTACCGTGTTGGTCTGTCGTAGATTCTTGCCGGTACTCGATCGACGGTCCGCCGTCCAGTTCCTCGGTTCAGGTACGGCCTGCCCGGCCGGCGTCGACGTCGATTGCGTCCACGGGACAGACGTCGACGCACAGCATACAGTCGATGCACTGGGCTTCTTCTGCTGGGTCGGCCTTGATCTCGCTCTCGGGGTGATCGGGCGAGTCGACCCACTCGAAGACATCGACAGGACAGTCCTCCAGACAGGCCCCGTCGGCGATGCAGAGGTCGAAATCGACCGCGACGTGGGTACCGTGGATTCCCAGCTCGTCGGGTTCGTCCACCGGCCCCCAGACGTCGTGGCCCTCGTGTTCGTCGACGATCTCGCGGTTCTGTTCGAATTCGGGATCAATGGCCATCGGTACCGAAGGTCACGACAGGAGTCTACTTAAGCTTTGGACCAGCGACGCCTTCGGCAGGATCGATGCGTGGGTGGTGACCGACCACCGTCCAGGGACCAGGGTCAGTTCGGAATCCGCTACGAACCTGGTGAAGAAAACAGCGTCGACACGCGCGCGTTCTCCTTGAGGCGAATCCCGCCTGCCGGAACCGACAGCGGAACGCGTTCGAGTTCCCGGACGAACAGTGTGGGATGGAACGCGCCGCGATCGCGAACTGCATCGCGCGTCTGGCACACGAGCGGTTCGTCGGCGTGCACCGATTCGTTGAACAGGACGAGATACTGGCCCTCGTCGAGGTTCCACCACTCGTAGTCGTCGTTTGGGTTTCGTTTCTCGGTTTCGTGAGGCGTTGTCGTCGCGGCTTCGAGTTCGCCGCCGCCGAAATCGACACGACCTGATTCCTCGATTTCGTGGATGGCCGCGACCGTGAGATCGAGACCGTGGTCACCGACCTGAGTGTCCTCGTGGACGATCCCCTCGACGTACTCCGTAAGCGCTGTTCCGCTCATGATCGCCGGCCGTAGGGCCTACGGGCGGCAAAAGGTTGGTGGCCAGCGGGCCGATCCCTACGGATGCGCGAAGTACGCGACCGTCCGATCGTCTTCCTGGCGGTCGATCCGGGCGAAGCCGATCCGCTCGAACTGCACCATCTCGTCGGGGTCGTAGCTGGCAATTCCGGGTTCGGCGTGGCCTTCGACGTCGCCGTCAGGCGTTCGCAGGCGGAGGGGGTGATTGCTGTCTGCGGGGACCCAGTGGATCACCGGGACGTCCTCCTCTCGGACGACTTCGATCCCGTCACCGGTGAACTCGAAGGCGTCGCGGGTGTGGCGCACGGAGCCGTAGCCCTTGAGCCAGGCGCGCTGCCCGTTCGGCGGCACGTCGTCGGGTTCGACCAGCACCCCGCCCTCGACCGGGATCTCGCGGACGCCGCGCTCCTCGTGGTTCGGGTGGACCGGCGGTTCGCCGGTCTCGGGGCCATTGATGACGGCTTTCTCGACTCCATCCCGAACGAGAAAGGCACGGTCCGTCGCGTCGTCGATCCGGTCACGGTTTGCGGCGTAGATCGAACTCATCGCGAGATCCACATTGGAAGTCGATGTCCCGAGGTTCGCCATCGCGTCGGTGATGGCTCCGCCGCGAATCCCGCGCCGGCGGAGGCTCGCGATGGTTGGCGCGCGCGGGTCATCCCAGCCGTCGAGATCGCCCGTCTCGATGAGCGCCTTGATCGTCGAGGTGCTCATCTTCACGTCGTAGGCGTCGATCTGGACGTGGCCCCAGTGGAGCACTTCGGGGTACTCCCAGTCGAAGTAGTCGTAAAGGAATCCCTGGCGCTTTGCGGAGTCCTGGAGGTCGATTCCGCGGATGACGTGAGTGATTCCGAACAGGTGGTCGTCGATTCCCGACTGGAAGTCGAGCAGGGGCCAGCAGCGGTACTCGCCCGCTTCCTCACGGGGGTGTGGCGTATCGATCATCCGGAAAGCGACCCAGTCCCGGAGTGCAGGGTTCTTGTGCTCGATGTCGGTTCGGACTCTGAGGACCATCTCGCCTGCCGCATACTCGCCGTCGACCATCGCTTCGAACTCCTCGCGGGTGGTTTCGGCGTCTTTGTCGCGGTGGGGACACGCCTCACCGTTGTTCTTCAAGTCGGAGAACTCCGCGGCAGGGCACGAGCAGGTGTACGCGCCGCCGTGGTCGATCAATGCGCGCGCGTGCTCGTAGTACGTCTCCATCCGGTCGGAGGCGCGAACCGCCTCGTCGGGTTCGAACCCCAGATAGTCGATCGCGTCGAGGATCGCGTCGTAGGCTTCGAGATCGGGGCGTTTGGTTTCGGGATCGGTGTCGTCGAACCGGCAGAGCATCCAGCCGTCATAGCGTTCCTTGTACCGACCGACGACGGCGGGCATGCGTGCGTGACCGATGTGCCACGGGCCGTTGGGGTTGGGTGCGAGGCGCATTCGAACATCCGTGTCCTCGTCGACGTTCGGCAGGTCGGGGAGTGCGCGGTCGTCGGTCTCGTCCTCGCTTTCGAGTTCGGTGAGCTGGTCGGGCGCGACCACTTCGAGACGCTTCTCGCGACCCTCGGTGTCGAGTTCGTTCACCCGTTCGACGACCGGTGCGACGACGCCCGGTACCTCGTCGCCGTATTCTCGGAAATCGGGGTTTTCGCCCATCAGCGGGCCGACGACCGCCCCGACATCGGCCTCGCTGTCGTGTTTGACCGCGTTGAGCAGGGCGTGTTTCTCGGCCTCGTGTTCGATTCGTTCGCGGAGTTCGTCGTTCATTGGCGATACCTCAGCCGCCCGCGACGAAAACCCGTCGGGTTCGCGCGGCGGTTGCGGTGCGGCTGCGGTGGCGGTCGGCGGTTGCGGCCGTGGCGGTGATGTGGTGGCGGGCCTGGCGGATGAAGGGCGAGCTGCGCGAGCGAACGCAGTGAGCGCACATCGAGGGCTTCGGTGGTGCTGTGCGGTGGCGGGTATGAGCGGTGTCGTCCGCGCGAGCGCAGCGAGTGCGGTTCGCCGCGAGCGAACGGAGTGAGCGAGCGGATGTTTTTAGTCCAGGTTTTTACGAGGAGAGGTGCCCACAGCGCGAGCGCAGCGAGCGCGAGGACACCCGACGAAGTAAAAAAAGTGGGCGAAAGGGCTTAGTCCCGGCCCCCGAAACCACCGATCGTTCATGAAGGTGGAAATGCTGACCACCGATTTCCTCGACCGCGCCGTCGAGTGCTACGACGACGCTGTGGGGGTCGTCGCCCACGACGGAACCGAGTACACCTACGCCGAGTTCGAAAAGCGGGTGAATCGAGTCTCGAACGCACTCCTGGAGATGGGGGTCGAACAGGGTGACCGGGTGGCGCTGCTCTCGCCGAACACCCACTACTTCCTCGAAACGCTCTACGGCGTGAACCAGATCGGGGGCGTGTTCGTGCCGATGAACTACCTCCTCACGCCCGACGACTTCGAGTACATCCTCAACGACTGTGAGGCGGGGGTCGTGATCGCGGACTACGACTACGCCGAGAACGTCGAGGCCGTCCGCGACTCGGTGCCGGCAGAGGCGTTCGTTGGCTACGAAGCCGACGATATCGACGGCGACTGGACCGATTACGAGGCGTGGCTCGCCGACGCCTCGACCGACGCGCCGGAGCGACCCGAGATCGCGGAGGACGACGACGCGAGCATCAACTACACCTCGGGCACGACCGGCGATCCGAAGGGCGTCGTCAGAACCCATCGGACCGAACACTGGCATGCCCTGGTCTTGAACCAGCACATGGAGGTCGCGGACGACGACACCTACCTCTGGACGCTGCCGATGTTCCACTGCAACGGGTGGGGACACACCTACGCCATCACGGGGATGGGCGGGACGCACGTCTGCCAGCGGACGTTCGAACCCGAGGGAACGCTCCGGCGGGTCCGCGAGCACGACGTGTCGTATCTCTCGGGCGCGCCCACGGTGCTCAATCGGCTCATCGTCCACTACGACGAGAACCCGGACGCCGTGACGATGGGTGATCGTGACGTTCGGATCTCCACCGCCGGCAGCGCGCCAGCGACCGCGACCCTTCAGACTGTGGAGGACGAGATCGGGTGGCGGATCATCCACCTCTACGGACTGACCGAGACCGCGCCGATGATCACCACGTCGAACTCGCCGCGCCGCCTCGCCGAGCGCGGCCGCGATCTCAAGGTCAACCAGGGCGCGGAGATGATCGCCACCGATGTTCGGGTAGTCGACGATGACGGCGAGGACGTGACCGCCGACGGCGAAACCCTCGGTGAGATCGTGGTGGCGGGCAACCAGGTGATGGATCGTTACCTCAACAAGCCCGAAATCACCGAGGAGGCGTTCAACGCAAAGCTGCCAGGCTACTTCCACACCGGCGACCTCGCCACGATCGACGAGGACGGGATGGTGTCGATCCAGGATCGGGAAAAAGACATCATCATCTCCGGCGGCGAGAACGTGTCGAGTATCGCGGTTGAGGACGTGCTCTACGATCACCCCGACATCGCCAAGGCCGCCGTGATCCCGACCCCGAGCGACGAGTGGGGCGAGGCGGTGACGGCGCTCGTCGTCCAGAAGGCGGATGCGGATCTCACGACCGAGGCCGTCAGAGAGTTCGCCGGCGAGCACCTCGCACGGTACAAGGTCCCGAAAAAGGTCGATTTCGTCGACGATCTCCCCGAGACCGCGACCGGGAAGGTCCAGAAGTACCAGCTCCGACAGGACTACTGGGAGGACGAGGAACGACTCGTCGGCCAGGGCTGAGCGCCTGTTCAGGCGGCAGTTGCGGACGGGCTCGTGGCCTCGGTATCGCTCTCGATTTCGAGAAGTTCGTGGTACCGATTCCGGATCGTCACGTTGCTCACCCCGGCGACCTCACTGACCTCGTCCTGGGTGAGCTGTCGGTTGGTGAGGATCCCGGCGGCGTAGAGCGCAGCGCCAGCGAGCCCGACGGGACTCTTGCCACTGTGGGCGGCCTGTTCTTGGGCCGTCCGCAGTAGATCACGGGCGCGTCGCTCGGTCTCGTCGCTCACGTCGAGATCGGAGGCGAATCGCGAGACGTACTGCTGGGGATCCGGTGGGCCGATTTCGAGGCCGAGCTCCTGATTGATGTAGCGGTACGCGCGCTTGAACTCCATCTCGTCGACGCGCGAGACCGCGGCGACGTCCTCGACGCTCCGGGGCAGCCCCATCTGGCGGATGCCGGCGTAGAGCGCGGCGGTCGAGACGCCCTCGATCGAGCGGCCGGGCAGGAGGTCCTCGGCGAGCGCGCGACGGTAGATCACGCTCGCGGTCTCGCGAACGTCCTTCGGAACACCGAGCGCGCTTCCCATGCGCTCGATCTCGCCGAGCGCCTGCTTGAGGTTGCGCTCCTTCGAGTCCCGGGTCCGAAAGCGCTCGTCCCACGTACGCAGACGCTGCATCCGCTGGCGCTTGCGCGCACTCAGCGCGTTGCCGTTGGCGTCCCTGTTCTGCCAACCGATCTGGCTCGACAGCCCTTTGTCGTGCATCAGCTTCGTGGTGGGCGCGCCGGTGCGTTTCTTCCTGTCGCGCTCCTGGCTACTGAACGCCCGCCACTCGGGGCCGTGATCGATCTCGTTCTCGTCGACGACGAGACCGCAGTCGCTGCAGACGGTTTCGCCGTGTTCGTCGTCGTCGACCAGTCGACCGTCACACTCGGGACAAACCCGTTCGGTCTCGTTCGTGGTGCGTTCACGTGATCGCTCGTCGGTCTGTTCGTTCGGTTCGTGCGTGCGGGTTCGGGTTGTGTTGCCTTCCAAGATAGCTACGGGTGAGCGGGTGCTCTGATGGTTGGTTACAGCGGCTATGCAGGGGATTGCTACATCAGCATGTACGGTCCGAAGCCGCTTAAACCCTCGGCCAAATCAACCGGGAGTATCGGCGTCTAGTACCTCTGAAATGGCCGAAATCGGCCACTAGTAAGACGGAACTGAAATCGTCAATCCTCGTACGCGAGCTGCATGATCCACTGGGAGAAGGCGTCGCTCTCGGGTTCGACGTCCTCCTCGCCGACCAGCGGCGAGAGGTTGTTCCCAGCCATCAGCAGGGAGAAATCGAGGTCGCGCGCGGCGGGGGCGATGTAGTAGGTGTTGTGGCCCTCGTAGACGGTGTCCTCGCGCTGGACGAGACCACGTTCTTCCAGCGATTCGGCGATCCGACTGCCTTTGCGCGAACTCACGTCAAGCTCCTTCCAGAACTCGCTCTGGTGGATGCCTCCGGTCGTGCGGACGAGTTCGAGACCGGCGCGCTCCGCCTCCGAAAGGTCCCCTTCGGCTGCCGTGCTCATGGCTGCTCAACGAACGGGGGTGGGTTAAACTTGGCTTTCGACTGGTTCGAACTCCGTTCGACACGGCGGTCCGTCGGCGTACTGATACTCTCCACTGCCGTCAGCACCGATCGTGAGCAGCGACGACGACCGGGTGCCGAAGTCGAACTCCTCGTGGTGGACACAGACACCGTAGTCGTGATCGCCAAGCACGTCGGCGGCCCGGTCGCGCCACTCTCGGGCGTGCTCGCCCGGTTCCGGCTGAAGCGCCTCGCGGACCTTTCGCCCGTTCTCGGCCTGCTGTTCGCCATGCTCGGGCCACGACGCCGGAATCGTAACTCGGCCGATCGCGCCGACGTTCATCACGACGTGGACGCCCGGATCGAGGGTTTCCACCCGTAGCCCGCCATCCCATTCGAGCAGCACGGCGGCGTTCGCGTCCGCGACGAGGAGGTTGAACCCCTCGTACTCGTCGGCCTCGACCGCACGTTCGGTGAGTCGAGCGGCGTCCTCGGCCGACTCGCAGTCGAGAGCGTCACGAACCAGTAGCCCGCGCGAGCGCTCGCCCGCGAGATCGGCGTCGGTCCAGCGGTTCGTGATCGCGACGAACACTCCATGTGCGTTGTACCCGATCCACGTCCCGCCAGCGTCGGCGTCGCGCGGTGCGACGACGCCAGGGTTTTCACCGATCATCGCGGGCGGCTCCGATGGCCGATCGAGCGCCTCGTCGCGGTTGGCCGCCACGACCACGGGGTGGTCGGCGAAGGCCTGCCACGCGACGACGAGTGTGCACATACTCTTTCGTTGGTGATGCGGAGTCTAAACCTCGCCGGTGAAGCCGAAGACCGATTCGACCCGATCGTCGACGGCGCGCTCGTCGGATTCGGGTTCACCACGATCGAGGACTCGCTGTACCTCACCCCACAGTCTCGCGGTTGTGACGTTTCAGGAGGGGACTTCCACGACGCACCGGAACCCGACGTGACTGGTCGAGGTATCGACTGGTTCCGGATACCGGGCGGCAGGTCGATACCGGAAACAGTAGTTCGGCGCACAGAGGTGCGAACCGCCTTTCAGCACTTTCCGAGGGATTCCGGACGGGTCTCTCGGGTCGACACTTTGCTCTTCAGTGACGGTACGAGAACCAGTCGGCGTACAACACGATGGTTCGGCATCGTTCGTGGATGGGTCGGCACTGTACCAGTCCTGAGTCCAGTCCCAGACGTTCCCTGCCATGTCGTACAGTCCGAATCCGTTGGCCGGAAACGAGCCGACGGGCGAGGTGCGCTCGTAGCCGTCGAGTGTTTTGTTCTCCTGTGGGAACTCGCCCTGCCAGGTGTTCGCCATCAGTTGCCCCTCGGGAACGTGTTCGTCGCCCCAGACGAATCGCGTCCCCTCCAGCCCTCCACGAGCGGCACGCTCCCACTGGGCCTCCGTCGGGAGGGTCTTGCCAGCCCACTCGGCGAACGCCGCCGCGTCCTCGTAGGCGACGTGGACCACTGGATGATCCATCCTACCCTCGATGTCGCTATCTGGCCCAAGCGGGTGTCGCCACTCCGCACCCGGAACGTACTCCCACCACTGGCTCGGGTCGCGGCGGTTCACCGGTCCGTCGGGTTGTCGGAACACCGCCGACCCCGCGACGAGGGCGTCCGGGTCTGCGTCGGGATAGTCCGTGGGATCGGGATCGCGCTCGGCGACCGTCGTGTAGCCCGTATCGGCGACGAACGCGGCGAACTCCCGGTTCGTGGTCGGCGTGCGGTTCATCCAGAACCCGTCGATCGAGACCTCCCGGATCGGTCGTTCCTCCGGGTAGAACTCCTCTGAGCCCATTCGAAAGGTTCCGCCGGGTATCCACTCCATCTCCGGTTCCGGCGGTTCTCCCGGTGGCGCTTCGTCCGTTGCCGTTTTCGTCCGCGTGTTCGGGTCGCGTGTCATCCGTTGTGTTTGTCGATTGATTTGGTTTCGAATCGTTCGTTGTTTTCCTCAGTCCAGGTGGTCGCTACACCGCTGGGTCAATCGTCAGACACCACCTCCTCGGTCATCCGTGTCGAGTTCGATCGATCCGTGCGCTTCCCGAGTTCGCCGCCGACGACCAACAGCACCGCCAGCATCATCAGTGCGCCGACCAGGAGCGTGACGATCACGTCGGGATCCGTGAAGTTCCCCGCGCCCACGACGAGCGCGGCGGAGATGTTCCGTTGTGCCGTTCCCAGCCCGACGACGGACCTGGTCTCGACGGTCGGCCCACCCAGCACGTATCCAGCCGCCAGCGAGAGGACGACGAGCACCAACAGGGCGACGATGAGTCCGGTCCCGATGACACCGACGATGTTCTCGAAGTTCAACACCAGCATGAGCACCATCAGGAGGACCAGCGACGTGCTGGCGGTCTGTGCCATCGTCGGCTGCAACGTCGACGCCACGCCCGCGTACCGACTTCTGATCACCAGGCCAGCGGCCAGCGGCAGGAGCATCAACACGACGAGCGAACTCGCGATGTCGAGCGGGTTCACCTCGACGCCGGGGAGCAACAGCGGCAACACCAGCGGGACGTACGCGACCGTCACCACCATCAGTAGGACCATGAGTCCCACACCGAACGCGACGTCACCCTTGGCGGCCTGGACCAGTGTCGGCAGGAACGGCGCTCCGGCGGCGGTCGCGAGCAGCACGAGGCCGATCGACTGTGGCTCCGAGAGGGGCACGACGAGGAGGATCCCGAAGGCGACCAGCGGCACCACGACGAAGTTGGCAAGCAGTGCCTTCGCGACGCGTCGCGTGTTCCTGAGCGGGGTGACGATCTGATCGAGGGTCAGGCTCAGTCCCATCGCGAGCATGCTGGCCACGACGAAGACCAGCACCGCGAGCCGAGCCAGCGACTCCAGAACTACCGGCATCTCGAACCGTCTTCGTCTCCGGTCATGGTGGTGTGACGACGGGCCACGGCGCGGTGGCGAGGTGGCTCACTCCCGGGCCATGATGCGATCCATCTCGGCCTCGTGGTGGACGACCGCGTCGCCGCTCACGTCGACGGTCACCCGATCGAGGTCGCCCGTGAACGCGAACGGGGCTCGGTCACGGTAGACATCAGAGACGGCGTTGGTCGCGTCGCGACCACAGCTCAACCCCGCGGTCAGGCCCGTCGTTATCGGAATCGTCACGGGAATCTCGCCCTCGCCGACCTGTTCGTCGCCGTAGTAGAGCCGAACCGTTCCCGGCCGGCCCTCGCCGTTTTCGAGGTCAAGGTCGCCGGTCGTCTCGAACTCCATCCGGACCGAAACCTCGCCTTCGGGAAGCGGTTCGTCCGCGATCACCTCGTACTCCTCCTTGCCGACGTAGTTGTGGACGTAGCGGAGTTGACCGTCCATGACGTACAGCGAGTAGCCGCCCGACCGGGAGCCGTTGGCGATGAGGACCCCCTCATCCTCGCCGTCGGCTGTCGTCAGGTCGGCGGTAATGCTGTGATCCCGGTTGAGTACCTTGACCGCGGCGTTCTCCGGAATGGGCTGGCCCCCGGGGTAGTAGACGTACGTGTCACGGGGCCTGCCGGGCTCGGGGCGTTCCTCGGCGAAGCGCTGCGTGCCACGACCGTCGAGCGGCAACACGTCGTGTTTGCCGGCTTCGGTCCACCACAACTGGATGAGTTCGAGGAGCTTCTCGGGGTGTTCGTCGCTCACGTCGTGTGCCTCCGAGAAGTCCTCGGCGACGTGGTAGAGCTCCCAGCCGGAGTCTTCGAGACTCGTCGCCGAGAGGTCTTCAGTGGTGATCGGTTTGTTGAACTCCCACGGGTGGACCGCGCGCCACCCGTCGTGATAGATCGCCCGGGTGGCGAACATCTCGAAGTACTGGGTGGTGTGCCGTTCCGGGGCGTCCGGTTCTTCGAAGGAGTAGGCGAAGCTCGTTCCCTCGATGGGTGATTGGGGGACGCCCTTTATTTCGTCGGGGGCGTCGATATCCAGACACTCCAGCACCGTGGGGACGACGTCGATGGCGTGGATGAACTGCTCGCGAATCTCGCCACTAGCCTCGATACCCTCGGGCCACGAGAGCACGAACGGATCGCTCGCGCCGCCACGGTAGGTCTCGCGTTTCCAGCGGCGGAACGGCGTGTTGCCGGCCCACGTCCAGCCCCACGGGTAGTGATTGAAGTACTCCGGGCCGCCGAGGTCGTCCATCGCTTCGAGGTTTTCCTCTAGATCTTCCTCAACGTTGTTGAAGAAGTGATTCTCGTCGACGGAACCGTTCGGGCCACCTTCCGCGCTCGCACCGTTGTCCGAGAGCACCATCACGAGGGTGTTCTCCCGCTCGCCGAGCTCTTCGAGGTAGTCGAGGACTTTGCCGATCTGGTGGTCGGTGTGTTCGAGGAACCCGGCGAATATCTCCATCATCCTGGCGTAGAGGCGTTGTTCGTCATCGGAGAGCGAATCCCACGCTCGGACGTCCTCGTTCTGTGGCGACAGCTCCGTGTTCTCCGGGACGACGCCGAGTTCTTTCTGGCGCTCCAGAATCTGCTCGCGCGCCTCGTCCCATCCCATGTCGAACTCGCCTTCGTACTTCTCGATCCACTCCTCGGGCACCTGGTGCGGTGCGTGACACGCACCGGGACAGAAGTACGTGAAGAAGGGCTTGTCGGGATCGACCTGTTTGGCGTCACCGATGAAGTCGATGGCGCGCTGGGCGATGTCCTCGGTGAGGTGATAGCCCTCCTCCGGCGTCGTCGGTGGATCGACCTGGTGGTTGTCGTGAACGAGCGAAGGTGTGTACTGGTCGGTGTCGCCACCGAGGAATCCGTAGTATCGTTCGAAGCCACGGCCGAGCGGCCACTGATCGTACGGTCCCGCAGCGCTGTTCGTCTCCGAGGGAGTCAGGTGCCACTTGCCGAGCGCGTAGGTGCTGTAGCCCTCCTCCACGAGCGTCTCGGGGAGGAACCCGTTCTCGTGGGGGATGTGGGCGTTGTATCCCGGAAATCCCGTCGATACCTCGGCGATGCTGGCCATCCCGTTGGAGTGGTGGTTCCGCCCGGTCATCAGACAACTCCGGGTCGGCGAACAGATCGCCGTCGTGTGGAAGTTGTTGTACTGAAGGCCGTTCTCGGCGAGACGGTCGATGTTGGGCGTGTCGGCGATCCCGCCATAACAGCCCCAGTGGCCGAACCCGACGTCGTCGAGGGTGATCAACAGAACGTTCGGTGCGTCCTCCGACGCTCGCGCCTGGTCGGGCCACCACGGTTCGGATTCGTCGTACGTGCGTCCAATGCGGCCGTGAAATTCCTGATTTGCCATCGTGTTCCCCCATCACTCCGTCGATCGGGCCTCGGATCGAGTCGTGTGCTCGTTTACGCTGCGGAGCGCTCAGCCGTCCACGATTCGGTGGCCTCGATTTCGGAGCCGTGTTACCAACACTCCCTAGCCGATGATAACTTTTGCTGAAAATATATTTTTTCAGCTACGAATTTCTGAGCCGGGGAGTTCGCAGAGCCCACTGTCGTCAAATCGGTCGACGAGTGCCTTGTGGAACCGTTGGCGGATGCCTATTCGTTGATTCCGAGTCTATCGACGAGTCCGCCCATCGTCTGCCCGTTGACGAGCAGCGTGAACGCGGCCACACCGAAGACGAGCGCGTAGAGCTGTTCGGTGAGTGGCTCGGGGAGCACCTCTCCGACGTCAAGCACCAGTGCGATCGAGACCGATGCGTGAATCCCGCTCCACGTCAGGACGTGCTGATAGGAGCGGGGAATTCTCGTGGCGAGAAATCGGTTGAGAACGCCGACCAGCGGGTAGATAACGATGGCTCGGGAGAAAAAGACGAGGACGATGGCGGCGACGATCTCCGGGCCGTACTCGACGAGGAGCGGCCAGGGTGTGACGATACCGATCGCCACGAACAGCGCCGTGTTCGCGAGGAACCCCGCGACCGACCACGTCGTCCCGACGGTCGCGTGCGTCTCCGGGGCCATCGCGGTCCGGTTTGCGCGGGACGCGAAAACCATGCCGGCAGCGAGCGTCCCGATGACGCCACTGGTCCCCAGCGTGTCGAGGAGGACGTAAACGCCGTAGGCGAGCAACAGCGAGACGACCACTGCGGTCATCTCGTCGTCGCTCGCCGCGACGAGTTCGGCAGCGACGTACCCTGCAACGGCACCGACGAGGATACCTCCCACGACGGCGACGACGATACCCACACCGACGGTGACGAGGAACTCTCGACTCGTGAACAGGTCACTCGGGGGTACCGATGGGGACTCCGTTTCGAGGAAAGCGGTCAGCACGACGGAGTAGACGACGATGGAGACACCGTCGTTCAGGAGACTCTCGCCTTCGACGACGATGCCGAGTTGTTCGGGGACACCGAGTTCCTCGAACACAGCGAGAACCGAGACGGGGTCCGTCGGCATCACGATCGCACCGAAGAGGATGGCGACGGCCACCGAGAAGCCGAAAACGATCGGTCCGACGACGGCGACGACGGCGATCGAGAGGAGAAGACCCACGATCGCGAGCGCGAGAATGGCGACGAGGTTCTCCCGAAACGCCGCGACGTCGATGGTGACCGCGTCCTCGAAGATGAGTGCCGGAAGCAAGACGAGCAGGATGAACTCCGGAGTGAGTTCGAACTGGATCGGCGATCCGACGGCCGAAACGGCGATCCCCGCGATGAGAAGACCGTTCGTGTACTGTATTCGCGCGGACCGCTCGGTCAGCAATCCAACGACAGCGGCGATGGCGAGCAGGTAGAGCAGTGTAACCAACTGCTCTTCGAGTGCTACCATAGGCAGTCAATTCTCGGGCGTTGAGTTAACTGCACCCCTCGAACGAACACACTCCCTGTCGAATCGTTCTCCGACGGTGCGAGACGTGGTTACTGCGCGACCCCGAGCCAGCGTCGTACTATAGGGATTAGCAATCAAATCCATACCTTGGTTTGCATACCTTCCGGTGGCTGTCAGGAATGGCGTGCAAGATAGAGAGCGCGTATCGGTCACGGGGCTCGATTGAATTCAATACTATGACGAGTGGAATATTCACCGGCCAATCTTTGGGACTCGGTTGGACTTGGTCCGTCGGTCGGATCATGACCTCATTAATGTCCATGTGCTCCGGCTGGGACACGACGAACATAATCGTCCGGGCGATATCGTCAGGTTGGAGAGCCCGCATCGAACCGACGTATTCCTCTACCCCTCCTTTGATATCCTCATCAGGAATGTGTTCGAGGAGTTCTGTACTGACCGCACCCGGTTCAATCGTCGCCACACGAATTCCCTCCGAGGCGACGTCCAGACGGAGCGAATCGCCGAACATCTTCACGCCGGCTTTCGCCGCGTTGTAGTGAGAACTGTTCGCTTGCAGGAACCGTCCGACGACTGAAGAAAGGTTGACGACGTGCCCGCTCTCTTGGTCCAGCATCGTGGGAATCACAGCGTGTGTGAGAGAGATGAGACCAGTGAGATTGACATCGATGGTCGTCCGGAGTGTTTCCTTGTCAGCATCCGCAATATGCGTCAAAGGCATGAGTCCCGCATTATTCACGAGAATGTCGATGCGACCGTATTCGTCGGTCGTCGTCTCGACTAAATTGTCGATGTCGTCGTCATCGGTGATGTCGGTCGGAACGACGAGTGTCTCACCGTCTTCGTTCTCGATCTGGGCTGCGAGATCGTCGAGTTCGTCCTTCCGTCGGGCAGCAAGTACGACACTCGCGCCGCGCGATGCCAGAGACTTGGCTGTTGCTTCACCAATCCCCGACGATGCCCCAGTAACGATTGCAACCTGTCCCTCTAGTTCGGAACCAAACTCCGCTGTCATCAACTGAAAAGAGGGTAGGGAATGGGTTAGATTCGATGCTATCTCTAAAGCACGTTTATGTACTGAGGATTATCGGGCTCAGCAGTCTCATCCAGTTCGTCGTCTGGCCATGCAGTCATTGATTACTTCTCGGAGTAGGGGAGTATACTCGAGTGCAGGTCCAGCTGGAATAGTTTTGGATTAGCTCTCTGACCCCGGGTGGTACTCCTCGTCGGTGACGTGTTCGAGCCAGGTGACGGTTTCTCCGTCCTGTTCCTCCTGAATGGCGATATGAGTCATCGCGTTGTCCGACGTCGCGCCGTGCCAGTGTTTCTCGTCCGGCGGGAACCAGACCACGTCGCCCGCACGGATCTGTTCGATTTCTCCGCCCTCGCGTTGCACGAGACCGCAACCACTCGTCACGATTAGCCGCTGGCCGAGTGGGTGGGTGTGCCACGCAGTGCGAGCCCCCGGGTCGAATGAGACGGTCGCCGTCGCTGCACGGGCTTCATCTTGCGGGTCAAACAGGGAGTCGATCCGAGCGTTTCCGGTGAAGTATTCGTCGGGTCCTTTAGTGGCGGATTGCGAGCAACCGTTGGTGATATGCATGGTTTGTCCTCTCTCACCAGTTGGGTATCATCTGACTTGGTTCCGAGGCTATCTAGAAAGGGTGTTTAAAGGCTGCTGTATCTCGAGTGAGGAGGTGAGGAGCTGGCGCTCGCCACGTCGGAGGAGATTCGACAGGGACGGTTGGGAGATGTCTAACACCTCGGCAAGTTCTGCTGCCGACACTTGGCGTGGGCTCTCGTAGTAGCCACGCGAGACTGCGAGTTCCAAGGCCTCTCGCTGACGGTCAGTGAGTCCATCTCCTGTTGGGTCGTTGGAGGAGGAGGGCTCGGGCGTAATGGAGACGAGGTCGAGCGAGATTCCGTGGTTCTCAAATGTAGTATGGAAGTCGTGGAACGTCTCGTAGTCTGGGAATTCCTTCGTTTCGTGCCAGCCCTCGGACGTGATCAGCGTCGATTTCATCTTCACGCTCTCGAAGCGTTCAGGATCGAAGGCCGGGGCGATCGAGTCATCGAGTTCTACCGTGAGCTTGTAGACAATTGTATCGTCCCGCTCGCCGAACGGCGTCACCGATACGACCTCATCAAGTGCTGCGAGTTGCGCGTCGGAGACGTCATCCTCAGCGTTGATTTCAACGATAAACACCTGCGCGTTTGGCTCGATACAGAGGGAGTGAGAGCACACGATTTCGTCTGGTGGGAGCGTCTCCGGGATGCTGACGAGCGGGAGAACGGATGACCGAAGTCGGAATTCCGTCGTGATGGTCATTGCGGGGAGTCAGGCCGTCCACACGCTTAAGCAGTCGGACGCCGCGGGTAGGTGCCACCACAACTGCGTCGGATCTGTCTCGTAACGGTGTCCTATACACTCCTAGCGGCACATTCGTCGAATTCTGTGGTCTCGAAGAACGCTTGCTGAATACACGCTCTATATCTTGCACACCGATTTTCAGCAAATCAATAATCTGTGATTTGAGAGACTCTAAAACCAGTACTAATCCCTGTAGCTCAGGCACTGCGAGACGTCGTGCCAGACGATGTGGTGTCGCGTGTGGCTTTGCGGCTCCCCATGGCCAACACGATCATTGTCGCCCCCGTGCTGAGCAGTTTGATCCCGAAGACGAGGCCGACCACCCACAGCGCACTGATCGGCCACCCGGCCCAGACCAGCGCGCCGGCGACGATGCCGATGACGCCGCTGGCGAGCAGCCAGCCCCACCCGGACGCCGGACGGAGCCGCACTCCCATCACGATCTCGATGAGACCCTCGATGACGAAAAACACTGCCAGCAGGAGCGTGAGCGTCAGCAACCCGAGGATCGGGTTCGCTATCAACGCGATGCCGCTGACGACGTAGGCCACCGCGAGCAAGGCCTGCCAGATGAAACGTCTCGTTCCCTCGGCAGAGAAGACGTGAACAGCGTGGCTGATGCCACCAATGACGAGCAATACACCGAGTATCGGCGAGAGGGCGATGCCGGTCACGAACGGCGAGAAGATCGCGATGATCCCCAACACCGACACAAGCACTCCGACGCCCGCTAGTACTTGCCAGCTGCCAGTGAATGGTGGGCTTTTTCTGTTGGTTTCTGTACTCATATTCGCATCCTGCTATGCCATACGATACCTACAACCATAAATCGTTCGAGATGTTCCATAATTGATTGAAGGTGGATTTTTCGTGACGCCGTGAGGCGATTCGGCTGATTGACACTGAGCGAACCACCACGTTATCGAGTACGGGCCGAACACACGAGCCCACTGGACATCGCCCAGTACACCGTCGATCGGCCGACGAGTTGGACCCGGAACCAATCACCGTGGATATCGTGTTCGGACGAGAGCAGCGATCCTAACCGTAGCAGGACTGTTTCGACGTATCACCGGTTGCGGTGAGACGGGAGTGGCTTTCGGGCGAGTCGGTTACCGAGTCTTCACTGCGGTTCCCGATAGATTGACCCACAACATTCCTTCGGACATCTCCTCGTAATCGAAGGCAGCACCGACGACGGCGTCCGCACCGAGATCCTCCGCTTCGGCTTCGATGTCCCTAAGTGCCTCCTTGCGACCTTTGGCGACTTTCTTCTCGTAGGATCTGCTTCGCCCACCAACGACGTCGCGAACGCCGGCGAAAACATCGCTCACGACGTTCGCGCCGATGATCGCCTCGCCCGAAACGACGCCGAGATACTCGGTGATCTCCGTTCCGTCGAGTCCGTCCGTAGTCGTAATGACAACTTCTGCCATGCGAGTACCTATATCAATATCAGATAATAAGATTTCCGGGCATACGGTCCGGATTCGTCTTCAGGACAGCGAATGCTCGTTGCGAGTGATACTGTCATCACGGCTGATGCCGTTGCCGTGCCATCATTCGACGAGTCAACGACGGCGTTTGACGGTTCTATCCAATGATCGCTAACGGAGAGTCTCGCGAACCACATCGCGCTCCACGGTGCCGGAGGCCGTCCGCGGAAGCGAATCGACGAACGCGATCGTCCGCGGGATCTCGAAGCCGGCGAGACGCTCCCGGCAGTGAGTTCGTAGCGTCTCGGCATCGAGATCGTCGTCGGCGACGACGAGTGCGCCGACCCGCTCGCCCCACTCGGGGTCGTCGAGGCCCACGACCGCCGCGTCGTCCACGGCTGAATGGGCGCGGAGCGCGTCGGCGACCACCTCGGGATCGACGTTCTCCCCGCCGGTGACGATCTGTTCATCGAGTCGGCCCGTGACCCACAGTCGCCCCTCGGTGTCGCGATAACCGACATCGCCGGTGTGAAAGCCGTGTTCGGAAACCGCTGCCGCGGTGGCGTCGGGGTCGTCGTAGTAGCTCGCGAACACTGTCGGCCCTGAGACGGCAATCTCACCTGTTTCGCCCGGAGCGACGCGTTCTCCTGCGGCGTCGATCACGGCGACGTCGGTCCCGACGAGCGGCTGACCGACGGTGCCCGAGTGGGCGAACGCTTCGTCCGGGCGAGCGGTGGCGACCTGGGAGGTCGTCTCGGTCATCCCGTAGGTCGGATGAACTGGAACGTTTCGGCGCTCACACCGCTCGATGAGACCTGTCGAAGCCGGCGCACCGCCGAGCAGGACGAACCGGAGCGAGTCGGGGAGATCGCCAGCGTCGAGCAGTCGCCGGAGCATGGTCGGGACGAGCGAGACGCCGGTGCAGTCGTGCTCGGCGAGCGCGTGGTGAGTTGCTGCGGTGTCGAAGCCCGTTCCGTCATTGCCGACGAGAACGGTCGTCGTTCCGTAGAGCGCGGAACGGACGATCGGCGCGAGTCCGCCCATGTGGTAGACCGACAGCGGGCTCAGCCACCGGTCGTCGGGCAGGACGCCGAGCCGGAACGCCGAGGCGACCGCGCTCGCGACCAGGTTCCCGACCGTCAGCACGACGAGCTTCGGCCGGCCGGTCGTGCCCGACGTAGCGAGCATGAGACATGGATCGTCGCGAGACCACGTGGTCGGTTCGAACTCGGCCGTTTCGACATCGATGAGCGTCGTGACCTCGGTGCGTTCCGTGTCATTGACCGACGCGATTGGAACTTCACTCGCCTCAACAGCGTTCGCCTCGGTGTCGGCCTCGCAAATCAGACCAGCGAGGTCGGCACGTTCGATCCGCCCACCAAGCTCGCTCGGGGTCAGTCGGGTGTTCAACGGAGCGAGCACGCAACCGAGGCGCAGCGCGGCGTGGAGCAGCCGGACGGCGGCGGGACGAGTGTCGAGAAGACAGCCGAGATGGTCGCCTGGATCGATTCCCAGTTCCGCGAGGCGGCCTGCAGTCCGATCGACCGCCGCATCGAGTTTCGCGTAGCTCCACTCCCGGCCGGAACCGGCGTCGATCAGTGCGGTCGCGTCGGGCGTCGCGCGGGCGCGGTGGGCGAGAACGTCGTTCATCGGACCTCCCGGTTCGGTGGCTCCGGGGCGGAACCGGGGTCCTGTGGAACGCACACCTCGCCGTCCATGACCGGTGCAGGATCCGAAACGAGATCCTCAGCGAGCCGGTCGGCGGTCGCGAGGCCGCACGCCGGCGGATCGGAAAGACTCGCGGCGACGTGGACCGCCCCCGTCCGCGCGAGCGCGCCGTCGATCGTCGTGGTGACCACCGCGTCGAGGCCGGCCTCACGGGCGCGCAGCGCGGCCTCCCTCGCACGATCCGGTCCACCGAGCACCATCGGTTTCACGACGAGTACGTCCGCCACGTCCGCAGTCAGCACAGTCTCGACGGCGTGTTCGGCGAACGACTCGTCGAGTGCGATACCGACCGCCCCCCCGCGGAGCGTGGCGTGGCCGGCGAGGTCGTCCGGGGCGAGCGGCTGTTCGACGAACGCCACGTCGAGATCGGCGAACGTGTCGAGCGCCATCCCCGCTTCTTCGCGACTCCACGCGCCGTTCGCATCGGCGCGCAGCTCGGTCTCGTCGCCGACCGCGTTTCGGACCGCGTCAAGCCGAGCGACATCCTCGGCGACCTCGCGTGCACCGACCTTGACCTTGAGCGTCGAGAACCCCTGCTCGACCGCCCGAGCCGCCTCGTCGGCGGTTTCTTCAACCGTTCCATCGCCAACGGTCGCATTGACGGGAACTCGTTCCGTATGTTCGCCACCGAGATGGCGGTACAGCGGAACGCCAGCGGCCCGTGATCGTGCGTCGCAGAGCGCGAGTGCGAGTCCGTGACGGGCCGCCGGAGCACCGTCGTCGAGCGTTGCGAGCGCAGCGTCCCAGCCGTCGGTTGCAACGGCTCGTCGAGCACGACCGAGCGCGTCGCGGCATTCGTCGATCGATTCGGTCCAGCCGGGCAACGGCGTCGCCTCGCCGACACCGCGGATGCCATCCACATCGACGAATACGAGAAACCCCTCGCGGGCGTCGATAGTGCCGCGGGCGGTCGCGAGCGGTGTAGCGAGTGCGAGCGAGAACCGCTCGATCCTCATGCGAGCACTCCCGGGAGGGCGAGACCGATCGCGAACAGGGCGGAGTGAGCAGCGAGTAGTTTTCCTACGTGTTCGAGCGCGGGGTTGAGTGCTGTCCCGTCGGTTCTGGTCAGCACTGTCCGAGCGATCCGTGCGGCGTATGGCAACGTGAGAAGTGGGGCGAGCACCGCAAGATTGCCATCGACGAGCCAGAAGACGATCGGGACGGTGTACGCCATCCCCAACATGAGGAGGAACTCGACCCGGCTCCACCGGTAGCCGATCAAGACCGCGAGCGAGCGCTTGCCAGCGGCCCGGTCGGTTTCGAGATCACGGACGTTGTTGACGACGAGGATGTTCGTCGAGAGCGCCGCGGCCGGGAGGCTCGCCACCACGGCCGCGAGCGGCAGCGTTCCGGGTGGTGGTGTGAGCGGAAAGGGCGAAGCGGCGGCGGCCGCTTGGACGTAGTAGGTGCCGGTAACCGCAACGAGACCGAAGAAGACGAACACGAACAGATCGCCGAGTCCGTAGGAGCCGAGCGGGTAGGGGCCGCCGGCGTAGAGGACGCCTGCGGCGACGCTCGCGAGGCCGATCACGACGATCGGGAGGCCGCCAACATAGACGAGATAGGTGCCGACGAGGATCGAGAGCGCGAAGGTCGCGATCATCGCCCACCTGACCTCCGCGGGGGCGATCAGTCCGGACTGAGTGACCCTGGTAAACCCCTCGCGGTCGTCGGAGTCGACCCCGGATTTGGCGTCGTAGTAGTCATTGGCGAAGTTCGTCCCGATCTGGATCAAGAGTGCGCCGATCAGCGCCGCGAACGCGGGCAGCGGGGCGAACGCACCCGTCCCGAGCGCGAGTCCGGTGCCGACGATCACCGGCGCGGCGGCCGCCGGCAGCGTCTGTGGACGAGCGGCCATCACCCACGCTTGCCGCCGTGAAACCTCCTGCGTACTCATTGTCGGAAAATCGGTCTCGCGCCGCATAGTGACTACGGTTTCAGGGGTGGGCCAAACGGTCGAAACGGGATGGCCTGGATGGTCGACACGGAACGTACGGAACGGTCGACACAGAGGCGAGAGGGATGGCAACGGCACAAAGACGAAGAGGTTTGTAGTCACCCTGGGAACCACCGACGTGAGCTACGTAGAGGCCTCCAGTCGCCGGTCGCGATACGAGACGGTCGGACTCGTCGTCGGTTTCTTCCTGCTCTCGACCGCCGCGGCAGCGTACGAGATCGCGCCCGCAAGCGTCCTTCCACTGGTTCGCACATCGATGGGGATCGACGCGAGTGCGGCGGGCTGGCTGATGAGTGTGATGTACGCGACCGCCGTCGTCGCCAGCGTGCCGGTCGGGATCGCGCTCGATCGGGTTTCGGTGCGGCGAGCGATGACGGTCGGCGGGATCGCGCTGGTCGTGGCGGGCGTCTGGGGGTGGTTCGCGGCGGCGGCCGGCGCGTACTGGTGGTTGCTCGTCTCGCGCGTGCTCGGCGGGATCGCGTACGTGCTCTTCTGGAACGCCGGCGCGAACACCATCGGTCGCGCAGTCGGCCCCGACGTCCGCGCGACCGCGGTCGGGATCTTCACCGCGAGCGCACCGGTCGGATTCGCGCTCGGCCAGTTCGGGAGCCCGCTGCTCGCGCGGCCGTTCGGCTGGCCCACAATCTTGCCCGCGTTCGCGGCGATCGCCGTCGTCGGCCTCGGTATCTTCCTGCTCGCGACCCACGGGCGCTCGATCGACGTCGAGGCGGACAGCCCCGATCGCGACGGTTTCGTTCGTCTCTTCACCGATACCGCCGTCTGGACGCTCTGTGCCTGCTGTTTTCTCGCGTACTCGCTGTACCTTTTTCTCAACACGTGGCTCCCGAGCTTCATGGTCGAGCAGTTCGGCGTTCCGTTGGCGGTTGGCGGGGTTCTCACCGCGCTCTTCCCGGCGATCGGGGTCGTCTCGCGGTCGAGCAGTGGGGCACTCTCCGATCGAGTGTTCGGGCGTCGTCGCCGCCCCGTGACCGTGGCCGCCTTCGCCATCGCGACGCCCGCCGTCGTCGCGTTCGCCGTGGTGTCGCGCGTTGCGGTGCTCGTCGTGGTGTTGGTCGTCAGCGGTTTTGCGGTCCAGCTCGCCATCGGCCTCCTGTTCTCGTACGTGACCGAGGTCGTCGCCGCCGAGGTGCGGACCACGGCGGTCTCGCTGCTGACGAGCGTCGGCCTGTTTGGCGCGTTCGTCGCCCCGATCGCCGCCGGCCGGATCATCGACGGAGTGGGCTACACCCCGGCGTTCGTGCTCGCGGGTGGTGTTGCGCTGCTCGGCGTCGTTCTCGCGTGGCATGCGCCCGAATCAGACGGGTGAGTCGCGGCCCGTCCCCGGATCGATTCGGTATCTCTTTTTTGTCCCGCGTCACCGACGAACGGACGATGGCTACGAGTCGAGTCCAGTAGTCGGAGGGGCGATGAGCGCTCACTCCGAGCGCGCACGCGAGATTCTCGGGTTCTCACGGTGGTGGCAGATCGTCGCCGCGGTGGTGATGATGGCGCTCGTGAGCCCCTATCAGTACGTCTGGTCGTCGATACGCGGGCCGCTCGCCAACGATCTCGGCATCTCACTGCCGGCGCTCGGGTTCGTATTCACGCTGTACGTGATCTTCCAGTCGGGATCGCAGTTTCCCGTCGGATGGGTCCGCGACCGCCGCGGGCCACGCGGACTGTGCCCCCGATCGCCGACGGGGTGGGACGGTTGAGCGTCGGCGGCATTTCGGACCGGCTCGGCCGCAAGCGATCGATGGCGGTGGCGTTCTCGCTCTGTGGACTCGGGTTGTTCGCACTCGTCGGAGCGGGCGCGGTCGGGACGTCGGCAGCCTTCCTCTGTGCAGTGGCCGTCGCCGCCTTCTTCGAAGGTACACAGTACACGCTGTTTCCGAGCCTCGTAGCCGATTACTACGGCCACGCACACTCCTCGACGAACTACGCGGTGCTCTACTCCGCGAAGATGATCGGCGGCGTCTTCGGCGGCACCGCCGTGGGCTGGCTCGTCACCGCGACCGACTGGTCGGTGGCCTTTCTCGTCGGCGGGGCGCTGGCGGTCGGTGCCAGTCTCGGCGCGATCGTGCTGCGCCCGCCCGGCGATGCGGCGACCGACTGAGAGGCAACTGGCCCGAGAGGTGACTTGGTCGAACCGGCCGATCCTTTCGAGCGAGATCGACGGCGGCCGACGAGTTATTCGGGCCACCGGACGACGAACGGTCGTGAGCGATCCGAACTTCGAGAGCTTCAACCACGAGTCGCACATGCGACGAGCGTTCGAACTCGCTCGCGAGGCCACAGATCGTGGCGACCGGCCCTACGGCTCCGTGCTGGTCCGCGACGACGAAATCGTGATAGGCGACTCGAACCGTGTGCGCACTGAAGACGACGTTCGTCGCCATCCCGAACTCCACCTCGCGTATCGTGCGTGTCGGGAGTTCGATCCCGACGAACGTGCCGCAACGGCGATGTACACCAGCACGGAGCCGTGTCCGATGTGTGCCGGCGGGATGCGTACCGCAGCGTTCGGCCGGGTCGTCTACAGCGTCGGTGGCGACGAGCTTCCCGACTTCGGCCGCGACGAACCGTCAGTCCGATCCGCGACGATTCTCGACTGTGTCACCGAGGTCGTTGGCCCCGTTCTGAACGACGAAGGACGGCGGATTCACCACGAGTTCGACTGACAACTCTCCGGGCGCTGTGGCGGCCGTCGGCTGCCGGCGGCCGGCGTCGTAGTTCAGCTGGCGCGTTGGTCGTCGATCGGCGGCGTGTCGATGTTCGTCGCCGAGCCGACGCCCACACGATCCAGAACGGATGGGCCGTTCGAGACGATGCGAACATCCGAAGCGGCGGCTGGTACGAGGACGCCGCGCACCGCGAAATTCCTCGCCGATCACCGATCGACCGCCATCGAGAGTAGCTCGAGAGGCGAAATTCGATCACCAGTCATACCGTCCGATGACGCTCACCTGTGTGATGACTATCGGTGGTCGGTCAGTCGTCGGCGGACGCGCCCGACTCCGTCGCCGAACTCTCGCCAACCGCCTCCGGAGCGGCTGTTGGACCTCGATCGAGCGCGACCGTCTCCTCGACCTGGGTGTAGACCAGCACCGCGCCGATGGCGGCCGCTGCGGCACCGGCCGCAAAGGGCGCGGCGAGACCGTACCGGATCAGATAGCCCGAGGCGAGCGGACCGATGGCGGTGCCGAGCCCGAAGCTCATCGTGAGCACCGAGAGCTTCGTGCCGGACTCGCCGCCTGTGGCGAGATCGCCCGCGAGTGCGAGCGAGGGCGCAAACACCATCGCCCCGGCGACGCCCTGGACGAAGCGCGCGCCGACCATCTGCCACGGTTCGACCACGAACCCCTGGGCCAGCGTCGCCGGCACAAGCAACAGGAGGCCAGCGACGATGAACGGCCGGCGGCCGAGGCGGTCGCTCGCGCTGCCGATTGGGGCCTGCAACAGCACCTGTGCGGCGGTGAACGCCGCGAACTCGATCCCGAACAGCGTCGCGCCCTGGTCGAGTCGAGCGTTGATCTCGGGCTGGATCGTCGAGAACAGCGCGATCCCGATCGCCATGAACAGCGACGCGACCCCGAGCGTGAACACCGGATCGAGCAGGTGGTCGTCGTCGTGTGCGAGGACGGCGATTCCGAAGCCGTCGTCGTTCGTATCCGTTGCCTCGGTATCGTCGGTCTCGTCGGCGTCCGAGACGAAGATCGTCACGACGACGGCGCTGACCAGCGCACCGAGTGCCGCGATGTAGAAGGCGGCGTCGAACCCGCTGAGCGTCCCGAAGATCGGGAGCGTGTACGGCCCGCCGCTGACGACCGCGCCCGCGATGAGCGGGCCGGTACCGAACCCGACCAAGCGGAAGGTGTTGAAGATCCCCATGTTCCCGCCGCGGGTTTCGGCGGTCGCGAGCTCGTTCACCAGCGCGATCGTCGCCGTGACGGTGAACGCCACGCCGATCCCTTGGAGCGCACGGATCAGCAGCAACGAGACGTAATCCCCCGCGAACGAGTACGCGAAGTTCGCGATTGTCAGAACCACGAGCCCGAGGACGATGAACACCTTTCGCTTGCCCGCCGTGTCCGACAGACGACCGGCGAACGGCTGGACGCCGCTGTTGAGAAAGCCGAACACCGAGAGGATCAGCCCCGTCACCAACGCTTCGGTCAGCCCGAACGCTCCGCCCGCCACGCTGCCGCTCGCGATGTACAGCGGCAGGACGACGATCAGGAAGGAGTTCCCCAGCGAATCGGCCATCCGTGCGAGCGCGAGCGCGAGGATGCGTCTGTCGAGATCGAACGGTCCCACGCTCACACGCACCTCGCCGAAACGCGACCGCTCCGCGACCGAGCCGAATCGTCGCGCCGTCTGTCGGTTTTCCGCTCGTCACCGCAGCTATCGTTGTCTCCTGTCGCGCTGCAACCGGGACGGTCGGACGATTGCCGTCCGTTTGATCGTCTCCATTCCATGCTACTCATTCTAACTAACTAGTCAGTCAGTTCTTATGAGTCTTCCGGCCACTTGCGGTGTGGGAGAAAACAACAGCCTCAGGTCCGCTCCGGCACCCGGAGATCGCGAAGTACCTGTGCTTCGAGCGCGTCGCGCACCTCGACGGCCATGTTCTCGTGATCGAGCGTGATGTGATGGACGCGACCGCCGAGCATGGTCGCGAGCACGAGCGTTGCCGTCTGCTCGGCGTCGACATCGTGGAAGACACCCTGCTCGATACCGTCGTCGATGACCGCCGTCAGCATATCGACGAGGAGCTCGTAGTTCGTGGTGAGTTGTGCGCGGTACGCGTCGTTGTGCGGGGCCTGCGAGCGGAGTTCGAGCAGCGCCGCGTGGAACTCGTGGTTGCTCCGGGTCGCTTCCTCGTCGTCACCGAGTCCGAGCAACAGTTCGTCGACGAGCGCATCGAGTCGGTCGTTCGGGTCGGCGTCCTCGCCGACGGCGAGGCGTTCGGTGAAGCGATCGAGGAGGTAGTCGAGAAAGGCGACGAGCAAGTCGTCTTTCGTGTCGTAGTGGTAGTGGATGACGGCCTTGGTCTTCTCGAACTCGTCGGCGATCGCCTGCATCGTCAGATTCGCGTAGCCGTGTTTGCTGAGCGCGCGATACGTCGCCACCATGATCTCCTCGCCGGTATCGACCGCCTCCCGATCGGTCTCCGAAGTACTCATCGCCCACATCGTGGTGTTCCACGAGTATCAGCCTTGGCTACGAGCCGCGATACGTGCCTCCTCGGGGCCCGAGACACCGGAATCGGCGGTTTCGTGCGATCAGTAATGCCAGGGAACGTCCGAAAAATCCGGTTCCCGTCCATCCATGAACGCCTCGCGTCCCTCCTGGGCTTCGTCGGTCATGTACGCCAGTCGGGTGGCCTCACCCGCGAAGACCTGCTGGCCGACCATCCCGTCGTCGGTGGCGTTGAACCCGTACTTCAGCATCCGGATCGCGGTCGGGGACTTGGCGTTGATGGTTTCGGCCCACTCCAACGCCGTCGATTCGAGGTCCTCGTGCGGGACGGCTTCGTTGACCATCCCCATTTCGGCAGCTTCGTCGGCCGAGTAGGTCTTCCCGAGAAAGAACACCTCGCGCGCCTTCTTCTGGCCGATCTGTTTCGCGAGATACGCCGAGCCGAACCCCCCATCAAAGGACGCCACGTCGGGATCGGTCTGGAGGAACTGTGCGTGTTCGCTGGAGGCAATGGTGAGGTCACAGACCACGTGGAGGCTGTGGCCGCCGCCGACCGCCCAGCCCGGCACCACACAGATCACGGGTTTCGGGATGTGCCGGATCAACCGCTGGACTTCGAGGATGTGGAGCCGCCCCGTCTTCGGCCGTTCGTCCTCGTTCGACTCAGGACCGTCCTCGCCGGCCTCGGCGTCGCTCCCGTCGCCATCGTTGTACTCGTAGCCCGACCCGCCGCGGACCGACTGATCGCCGCCCGAACAGAACGCCCAGCCGCCGTCTTTCGGCGACGGCCCGTTCCCCGTGAGGAGCACGCAGCCCACGTCAGTCTGCCGTTTCGCGTGATCAAGCGCGTCGTAGAGCTCGTCCACGGTTTGGGGCCGGAAGGCGTTCCGGACCGCGGGTCGATCGAAGGCGATCCGGACGGTGCCCGATTCCGTGGCATGGTGGTAGGTGATGTCAGCGAAATCGAACTCGTTGATCGCCTCCCACTGTTCAGGGTCGAACAGATCTGAAACCATGCGTTTCGTGCGACCCGACGGCCGAAAAAGGTTGATCGTTTGGCGACCGTCCGGTAACGTTACGTGAACCCGATTCCGTCCGATCGCTGTTCGTCACCGGCCGCACTGCCGTGGCAGTGAACGGCTGTGTCACGACCACTTGCAAGGGAAGGCACAGACAGTATCCGTGAATATCTGTGTTACCAACTGGTAGTCTCGTGATCGAACGTCACACAGAGCGATCGGGTGAACCGCTCGTTCGACCGACGACCGAACGCCGAAGCCGATACACGGAGTAACAACTGATAGTGAACAGCACACGACGCGACTTCCTGAAGCTCGGTGGCGGGGCGGCTGCAACCGCCGGTCTCGGTGCGACGGCCGGCTGTACCAGCGTCCTCGGAGCCACCGGAACGGACGCGGTGAAGGTGAGCTCGATGCGCTTTCCCGAGGCCATCCTGCTCGGGTACATGGCGCTCGAATCGCTCCGGGCGAACACCGATCTCACCGTCCACGACGAGACTGGGCTCGGCGGGACCGTGATGAACTTCCGGGCGGTCGACAACGGCGAGGTTGACCTGTTCTGGTTTTATACAGGTGGGGCGTGGGCGACGATCCCACCGAAGAAAGAACGGGTCATCCCCGACGCCGAGAAGCTCTACGAGGCAGTCAAGCG
The DNA here is from genome assembly GCF_000336915.1 of Halococcus saccharolyticus DSM 5350. Classification (NCBI taxonomy): domain Archaea; kingdom Methanobacteriati; phylum Methanobacteriota; class Halobacteria; order Halobacteriales; family Halococcaceae; genus Halococcus; species Halococcus saccharolyticus. The sequence goes on from NZ_AOMD01000005.1 coordinate 37,570, forward strand.
CAAGTTCGAGCGCCACTACGGGCTCGCCTACCTGAATCGCGCGCCGTTCAACAACACCTACGTCCTCATCGCCGACCGCACGTGGGTCGAACAGACTGGCGTGCAGACCATGAGCGACTTCGCGGCGTACGTCAAGCAGGGGAACACGGACTTCACGGCGGTGATGGGCCCCGAGTTCCAGCAGCGCTCGGACGGTTGGCCGGGGCTGACGAAGCATTACGGGTTCGACGGCGTCGCCAACGAGCTGAACATCCGGACCGTGAGTCCCTCTCTCGCCTACCAGATCGTCGCCACGAGCGACGCGAACGTCGGGATGGGGTTCAGCACCAACCCACAGATCCTCCAGTACGACCTCGCAACGATCGAGGACGATCAGGGCTTCTTCCCGATCTACAACCCCGCCCCGATGGTGAGCGACGCGATCGAGCGATACCCCACGATGGCCGAACCGCTGAACGCCATCGGGCCGTCGCTGAACACCGAGAAGATCATCCGACTCAACAAGGCGGTCTTGCTCGACGGGAGAGACCCCCAGCGGGTCGCCCGCGAATATCTCCAGACGGAGGGACTGATATGACGGGTCGAGCCAGGGCTGCGAACCGCGTGGTGGGAGCATGAGTCCCGCAGTCGTGCCGTTCGTCGACGAACTCGTCGGGTTCGCACTCGACAACAGCGATCGCCTCGTACGGATGTCGATCGAGCACGTCGTGCTCGTGCTCCAGGCGCTCGCCATCGCGCTCCCGATCAGCGTCGGGCTCGGGATCGCCATCAGCTACAACGACCGGGCGGCGACGGTCGTGCTCTGGATCGCGGGCGTGTTGCTCACGCTCCCCGCGATCGCCCTCTTCGGCGTGCTGGTTCCCTCGCTCGGGATCGGCGCTCCCCCGGTGATCGCCGCGCTGGTGGCGTACGCTCAGCTCCCGATCATCCGGAACACCTACATCGGCGTCACGCAGGCCGACGCCGCCGCAGTCGAGGCCGGCACCGGGCTCGGGATGAACCGGATCGAGCGCCTCCGGCGGGTCCGCCTGCCCGTGGCGCTCCCGGTGGTGATGGCCGGCATCAGGAACGCCGTGGTCATCCTTGTGGGGCTCGCCGCGATCGGCGCATTCATCGGCGGGCCAGGCCTCGGCCACTTCGTCTTCTACGGCATCAGCCAGGGCGACACCGCGATGATCGTGGTCACCACGGTACTGATCTCGGTGCTCGCGCTCGCGTTCGATTACCTGTTCGCGCTCGTCGAGCGCGGCCTCCGACTGCGCAACGGCGAACAGCTCGAACCGACGTACGTCACACGAACCGCCCGGGCGGTCAGCACACAACTCACATGATCCGATTCGACAACGTTCACAAGCGGTACGACGACGGCACGCACGCCGTCGAGGGAATCGACTTCGAGGTCGAGGCCGGCACGACGACGGTGCTCGTCGGCCCCTCGGGCTGCGGGAAGACCACCACGATGCAGCTGGTCAACCGGCTCGAAGAGCCCACCGAGGGCACCGTCCACTACGACGGGACCGACGTCCGCGACCTCCCGGCGACCGAGCTCCGCCAGGACATCGGCTACGTGATCCAGGACATCGGGCTGTTCGATCACATGACCGTCGGCGAGAACGTCGCCACGGTGCCCGAACTCAAGGACTGGGACCGCGACCGGATCGACGACCGGGTGGACGAACTGCTCGATCTGATGGGGCTCCCATCCGAGGAGTACCGCGACAGCTACCCCACTGAGCTCTCGGGCGGCCAGCGCCAGCGGGTCGGCGTCGCGCGGGCGCTCGCGGCCGACCCCGCGGTCATCCTGATGGACGAACCGTTCGGCGCGCTCGACCCCATCACCCGCGAGGAGCTTCAGGACGAGTTCCTCGACATCCAGTCCGAACTCGACACCACCATCGTCTTCGTGACCCACGACATCGACGAGGCGCTCAAGATGGGCGATCGGATTGCGGTGATGAACGGCGGCGAGCTCGTCCAGTACGACACCCCAACCCGACTGCTCGACGATCCCGCGACCAAGTTCATCGAGGACTTCATCGGCCCGGATCGGACCCTGAAGCAGCTCCAGGTGCTGCAGGTGAGCGAAGTTATGCACGAGGACGTCCCCGACGAACACGCCGACGTGGTCGAGGCGTTCCGGTCCGACGACGCCGTGATGGCCGACGGTGGCGAGATCATCCCGGTCTCGCCGACTGACAGCACGCAGGTCGCGCTCTCGCGGTGCATCCAGGCGGGCGTCGACGCGCTGCCGGTGGTCGAGGACGCCAACGTGGTTGGCGTCGTCACCGAGGCAGACATCAGAGCCCAGCACGCGCCAGACACGGACGCCGAAGCAGGGGGAGAGACGGCGACAGGAACCGGAACGGGGGCAGCCGGGGAATGAGCGTCGTCAGTGTGCTCGTCGAGACGTGGTCGTATCTGGTCGCGAACGGGGACGCGTTCCTCGAACTCCTCCGCGAACACCTCGTGTTGGTGTTCGTCTCCGAGCTACTCGCGATCGCGGTCGCCATCCCGCTGGGCGTGCTCGCGATCCGTAACGACCGGGTGCGGACGGTCGTGGGCGGTGCCGGCAACGTCGCCCAGACCGTGCCGACGCTCGCGGTGATCGCGCTGGTCTTCCCGATTCTCGGGCTCGGCTTCCTCCCCTCCGTCGTGGGGCTGTTCGTCTACGCACTCCTGCCGATCCTGACCAACACCATCGCGGGGCTCGAAAGCGTCGACGAGAGCACCGTGAACGCCGCCCGCGGAATGGGGATGAGCGACTGGAAGATCCTCCGGAACGTCCGGCTGCCGCTCGCGCTCCCCGTGATCTTCGGGGGCATCCGGACGAGCGTGGTGCTCAACGTCGGGACCGCCTACCTCGCGTACTTCATCGGCGGCGGCGGGCTCGGCGTCTGGGTCGTCAGCGGGATCAAACTGTTCAACACCCCGCGACTGCTCGCCGGGGCGATCCCCGGCGCGCTGCTCGCGGTCGCCCTCGACGGCGCGCTCGCGCTCCTCGAACGTCGGCTCGGCAGCAGCGCGACGTCGGACCAGGTCGCGGCCGCGGGCTGAGCGACGCCTCGATATCGGCCTGCGAAACCTGAGTCAGGCCCGTTCGAAGACGGTCCCGTTGCAGTTCCCGCACGACGACGGGTTGCGATAGTACTCCTTCCCGCACGTTCCACACTGCCAGTTCGCCCCGAGGAGCCTGCTGAGAACGCTCATGACGATCGATAGCGCCGTGTGAACGAAGACCTATCGATTCGAGCGGTCCGGGGACCGGAGTTACCGACAGTCCCCGCCGAAACTCACTCGTCGAGCGCGTCGGACGCCCGCTCGTGGACGGTCTCGCGGAACTCGTGGCTCGTCTCGGCATCGAACTCGACCTCGATGACCTGTGTTCCCGTCGCGTCGAGCGACGCGCGGTAGGCGTCCCGGAACGCCGCGCGACCATCGGCACGAACGAACTCGAAGCCGTACAGCTCGGCGGTCGGTGCGAAATCGAGGCCGTGTGGTGTCTCAAACTGCTCGGTGAACGGCGGGTCGAACTCGGCGATCGGCAGCATCCGGAAGATGCCGCCGCCGTCGTTGTCGACCAGCACGATCGTGGCGTCGACCCCGCACCGCACGAGTGCGAGCAGCCCGTTCATGTCGTGATAGTACGCGAGATCGCCGAGCACGAGCACGAGCGGGTCGTCGGTCGCGCTACCCGCGCCCAATCCAGAAGAGACGATCCCGTCGATCCCGCTCGCGCCGCGGTTGCCGAACACGGTGAGGTCGGCATCGCGGGGCTGCCCGAACCGGTCGGCGTCGCGCACGGTCATCGAGTTCGAGACGAACACCGTCGCGGGGTTGGGAGCGTCGGCGATCACGTCGCCCGGAACCGTGCCCTCGAAGAACTGCTCGTCGTGTGCGGTCTCGATTTCGTCCCAGTAGCGCGCCTCTGCCGTTCGAAATCGCTCGCACCACGCATCGCTCGCGGACGAGTCGAGCCGCCCCACACGATCCGCGAGTTTGCGCGCGAGTCTGTTGGGATCGGCGATTACGAGGTCGCTCGCGGTGAAGGTTGCCTCGCGCCACTCGCCCGCGGGATCGACGACAAACTGGCGTGTTCCCGACTCCTGCACCGCGTCGCGGAGGTAGTTTCTGAGGACCTTCGAGGTGGGTGACGCGCCAACCCGGAGGACGGCCTCGGGAGCGGGCCAGTCGTCGACGGCGTTCGCGTCGAGGTACGAGTCGTAGCCACCACATACAGGAACGTCGAGATCGGCGAGATGCGAACCGTACCGCAGCCCCGAGAGCGGATCGGCGAGCACCGGAAAGCCGGTCGCGCTCGCGAGTTCGGCGAACGACGACGGGTCGAGCGTCGTGCTCGGACCGGCGACGACGAGACCGTGCTCGGCTTCGAGTGCCTCGTTCACTCGTTCCAACCCGGCGTCGTCGAGGTGGGGCTGACCGAGTTCGGTCCCGACGAACGGCCCGTCGCGGCCCGTCGCGGCGAGCGGTTCGTCGGCTTCGAACCCGTCCGGCACGTCGCCTGACACGGGAACGGGTTCGAGTGGCTTTCCGAACGGGAAGTTGAGATGCACGGGACCGGGCGGCGTCCCAGTGCTGGCCGCGAGCGCGCGGGCGGCATCGACCCGGAGCGAACGGAGTTTTCGGCCGTCGGCCGCGGGTTCGGGGAGATCACGGTAGAACCGGACCGCCGACCCATAGAGTTTCTCCTGGTCCACGGTCTGGTTCGCGCCGCTGTCGCGAAGTTCGGGCGGCCGATCGGCGGTCAGGACGAGGAGAGGGACGCGCGCCTGATTCGCCTCGATCACCGCGGGGTGGAAGTTCGCGGTCGCGGTCCCCGACGTCGAAAGCACCGGCGTCGGTTCTCCAGTGCGTTTCGCCCGACCGAGCGCGAAGAAGGCCGCCGAGCGCTCGTCGAGGTGGGAGAAGATTCGAATTTCGGGGTGGTCGGCAAACGCCACGGTGAGGGGTGTCGAGCGGCTGCCGGGGGCGATACAGACTGCCGAAACGCCCCCCTTCGCGAACTCGTCGACGAACGTCTCGGCCCAGAGCGTGTTGCGGTTCGGCCAGTTCGAATCGTCGCCAGACTCGTTGTCGCGCCCAATTTTTTCACGACTGTCATGTCTGTTTCGCTCGTCGCGCTCGTTTCCAGTCATTCGCGTTCGAGTTCGTCGAGCACGGGCCGAAACTTCGGCCCGAGCTCCTCCCACTCCTCGTCGGGATCGGAGTCGGCGACGATACCGTTGCCGGCGTAGAGCCTGGCGTGGCGACCGCCGGCGACCGCCGACCGAATCCCGACCGCGAACTCGCCGTCGCCCGCGGCGTCGAACCACCCCATCGGTGCGGCGTACCATCCCCGATCGAATGGCTCGGTCCCGTGAATGACCTCGCGCGCGCTCTCGGGCGGCAGCCCGCCGACCGCGGGCGTCGGATGAAGCGCCTCGACCACGTCAAGAACGTGTGTATCGTCGTCGAGAGTGGCGGAGATCGGCGTCCGGAGGTGCTGGATGTTCGCGAACTTCCGGACATCGCGCTCACCGACCTCGACCCGGCCGAGCGGCGCGAGGCGTTCGCGGATGGCGTCGACCACGAGCGCCTGCTCGTGACGGAGTTTCTCGCTGGTTCGGAGCGATCGTGCGAGGTCGGCGTCGGCCTCGGGCGTGTCGCCACGGGCGACCGATCCCGCGAGCGCCTCGGTTTCGACCGCCTGACCCGTGATCTTCACGAGCCGCTCGGGCGGCGGGCCGAAAAAGCCGGCGTCGGCCGTGGGCTGGACGAGAAATCGATAGCACTCCGGATAGGTCCGGCGGAGGCGTTCGAGGGTGCCCGGCACGTCGATCGGCGAGGCGAGATCGACGTCGAGTGCGGTTGCGAGCACGACCTTCTGGAGGTCGCCCGCCCGGATCCGTTCGACGACCGCCGCGACGCCGTCGGTCCATTCGTCCTTCGAGGCAGTCCGTCGAGTGGCGGTGACTCCCGGCCCGCCGCCGCTCGGGCGCATCATCGGCAGGTCGGTGATCGCGTCGTGTGCGGCGTCGAGATCGGCCGTGACCGTCGCTGGATCGACGTCCGGCCCGGCCGCCGTGACGGTCAGCCACGTCCGATCGTCGGCTCGGGTGAGCTGAATCCGAGGGACGACGAACAAGGCCCCTGGGAATCCGGTCCACGGCGGAGCAGGTTCGTGCGACGGGTCGAACGCGAGCCCGCCGATGGCCCGCGGACGTGCGGCAGGTGGTCCGTCGGTGTCGCTGTCGGCGAACAGCGCCGCTGCGTCCTCACGGAGTATGTCGAATCGGTCTGGCCCGGTGGCCGTGAGCGTGGCCGCCGCGTCGCCGCCGACCAGTTCGAACCCGTCAGGTGTCGCCCACGACACGCGCGGAGCCGACTGGCTGGCGAGAAATGCTGAAAAGGACAGATCGGAAACCTCCCGCGTGCGGCTGACCAGCCGCCCGCCCGCAACGTTCGTCGGTCGGCTTTCGTTTCCTGCCTGTTCCATTACCGGACGTTCGGGTGGCAAGCCCTTGAGCGTGTCCTTCCACCGCTCTCGCCCGGTTTTCGTCACCTCGTCGCGTATCGATCGAACGGCCACGAAAGTCAGCACGACGTCAACCGACGAGTTGATGTAATTGGCGCGTCACCCTGTCAAAACCCGTCGTCTCGGTGCCGGCCAACGACCGTCGCGCAGTTCGATCCGCCGTCGCCGAATTTCTCACGGATCGTTCCGGCGGAAACGAACCATCGATCGGTCTACGGAAACAGTAACGAATGTTTCCGCTCCGACCGATGTTTTTTCGTACAAGCGAACCGATGTTCCCGTCAGAGTTAAATACCCTTCTGTCGAAGCACGATTGCTCCGATGCCCAAGGTAGAGATCACGATCCCGGAACAGCTCGAAATGCGGATCGCTCGGATGGTCGAGGAGGGAGAGTTCCTCAACCGCGAAGAAGCCATCGAAGAACTGCTTTCGGCCGGCATGCGCGCGTATCAGGCGAGTGGGCCCACGGACGAGGACGAGGAACCGGGCCTCGAAGACGACGGCATGATGGGTCACGAGGACGAGTACGTTTTCTGAACTCCCGCGAGTGGGGTACGTGACCACGCTTGGGACAACGATTAAACCGAGCGCAGTCGTACAGGAGGGTAATGCACAAAGACGAATTGCTCGAACTCCACGAGCAGATGGTGCTGATCACCGAGTACGTTCAGGACCGCGAAGAGGTCGATCCCGGACTGTTCGACGAATACGCAGAGCTCGACATCAGTCCCGACGATGTCCACAAATCGAAGAGTGAACACAAACACGCCGTGTTCGTTCTCGGCAACGCGCTCGCCAACGCAATGAGTGACGACGAGTTCTCCGACGCCGGCCGGATCGGCAAGCGCATGCGCGAGCTCGCCGACGACACGGAACAGAAGCTCTAGCACCCACTTTTTTAGACGGGGGCATCGCGCGCCTCCGGCGCGCTCAACCCCCGACCAAAAACCTGGACTAAAAACACCCGCTCGCTCACTGCGTTCGCTCGCGGTAGAATTGCTGGCGCTCCCCGCAACCGCACAGCACCGCCGAAGCCCTCGCTCGTTTCACTCGCTCGCCCTTCATCCACCAGGCCCGCACCGCCACTGCCCTCCGCAACCGCAGCCGCGTCCGCAACGCACCGCCTACTCCGGTCGCTCCATCCGAAAGCGGCCGTCGGTCCGACAGTAGTAACTCCCCGAGAGCCGGCCGACCGCGTCGAGCTTTTCGACGTCGAGTTTGCCGTCGGTCGTCACGCCCTCGTCGAGATAGACCGAGACGACCTCACCGAGCACCATCGTGTTCGAGCCGATGTCGATCGACTCGTAGAGTTCGCACTCGAAGGCGACCTCGGCCGCGGCGACCCGTGGCGGCGCGACCGCTTCGGAGGCCGCGCGTTCGAGACCCGCGTGATCGAACTCGCTTTCCTCGGGCGGGAGCGTCGCGCTCGTGGCGTTCATCGCCTCGGCGAGCGGCTCGGTGACGACGTTGACGACGAACTCCTCGGTATCGAGCGCGTTGCGCGCCGAATCAGAGAGTCCCTCGGGTCGCTCAGAGCGATCGGTGGGCGCGAACATCACGACCGGCGGAGCGGTGCTCACGACGTTGAAAAACGAGTACGGCGCGAGGTTTGCGACGCCCTCCGGTGAGAGCGAGCTCACCCACGCGATCGGCCGCGGAATCACCGCGCCTGCGAGCGTGCGGTACAGCGAGCCGTCGAGGTCGTCGGGATCGATGCGAGTCACGCGGTCGGACTACCCTGCCCCTCCGGCGGATCGATCTTCTCGCTGCCCGGTTCGGATTCGTCGACGGTGAACCCCGGACCGCTCGTAGCGATCTCGAACACCAAGCCGTCGGGGTCGTTGAAGTAGATGCTCTTGAAGTACGTGCGATCTCGGACCCGCGACACACGAACGTCGTGTTCCATCAGGTGTTCGCGCCACTCTCGGAGGGTGCCCTCGTCCTCGACGCCGATGGCGAAGTGGTGGGACGCCCCCGGGCCGGGCTGACCCTGCGAGTTCGGATACTCGAAGTACGTCACCGTCATCCCTGGCTCGCCCTCGGGGGTCGCCGAGAAGTAGTAGTGTGGCGTGCCGGGGTCGTCGTAGTTTTCGGTCATCTTGACGGTGTGGAACCCGAGCACCTTCTCGTAGAACTCCCGGGTTCGTTCCATGTCGGTACAGATGTTCGTCACGTGGTGCAGTCCGGTGGTGGGTGGTGTGTCTGGCATTATCGGAAAATTCGGGGTGGCTTCGCGAGCTATTCGTCGGCGGGACCGCGCGAGAGGAAGAACAGCGCGCCGCCGAGGAGCGCGGTGTTCTTCAGGAAGTGGATCACCTGCTGTTCGCGCTCGGCCTCCTCGCGGTTCCAGAAGTCGTGCATCGTGGGCGTCACGCCGACGAGAAAGGCCGCAATCGCACCGGCGGACAGCCGCGGAGCACGACCGAGAACGACCCCGAGGCTCCCGGCGAGGAGCATGCCGCTCGAAAGCGGCACGAGTCGGTCGGCGGCGGGCACGCCGTTCGACTCGGCGTACGCGGCCATCCCGTCGATGTCACGGAGGTTGTCGATCGCGGTGAACGCGAGTACGCCGCCGAACAGCGCGCGCCCGAGCGTCGAGAGTCGACCCATCAGGCGCTCACCGCCCCGTGAGCCGGCGATCGATTCGCGATACGTCGTCGGAGAGTAGTAGTCGGTATCACTTCGATACCGGGTTGGTGACGGGCACGTATATCCCTTCCCGGTCACGGGTGTAACGGGGTGACATCGATGCTATCGGCGAACCGAAGGACGGAGCAACACGACACGCTCGGCGGATTTCGACCGTGGACCGATCGACAAGCCGGTATCACGACGTTACCTAGTTGGAACCCGAACTCATATATCCTCTCGCGGACACGTATGTGATCAGGTATCACCAATGTCATCCCAGCAACCACGCCACGGCGAGGAGGCTTGCGCCGTCGTGGACTCGCTCGACCAGATCGGCTCCCAGTGGCGGCTGGTGGTGCTCCACGACCTCCAGGACGGCGAGAAACGGTTCAATGAGCTCAAGCGTTCGACCGACGCGAGCTCGCGCACCCTCTCGCGGGTGCTCGACGATCTTCAGAACGTGGACCTCGTGAGTCGTCGGATCGAGGAGGACGCCCCGATCGCCACGTACTACCGACTCACAGGCAAGGGCGAGGCACTGTGTCCCGTCTTCGATGAGATCGAGGCGTGGGCCGACGAGTGGCTCGATGGCGATCCTCGTCCGTAGTTCGCCATCGGTCAGTCGTACGTTTCGGGGTACGCCTCGGCCAGCAGGTCGGGCCGCTCCTCGAAACGCTCCCGGATCGGATCGATAGCCAACGAGATGTGCTCGGCGGCGGCGTTTTTGAGGTCCTGGGGGTGGAGCTCCTCGCTCACGAAGTCGGCCTCCAGGTCGTCGTAGCTCTCGTAGACGAGATCACCGCCGTACTCCTCGGGGCGTTCGATTTCGAAGGCCTCGCCGCGCTGATCGAGGATCGGGAAGACGAGGTATTCGAGGTATTCGAGCACGCCGTTGTCCTCGGTCTCGCCCTGCGGGCAGTACGCACCCTGGAGTTTCTCGGCCACGGTGTCGGAATCGTCGGTGAGGTTGACCTTCGAGGATGCGTCCGAGGCGCTCATTTTCCCACCGGTGAGGCCCGAAAGCAGCGGGGCGAACACACAGACAGGTGGCTCCTCGTCGCGATCGTCGAACAGTTCGCGGCTGAGCATGTAGATGCCGCGCTGGTCGATCCCGCCGTACGCGATGTCGGCGTCGAGCGCGTCGACGTCGAGGGTCTGCATCAGCGGGTAGAGCAGCCCGCCGAGGTTGGGGTTCTCCGCCTGGCGAACGACTTCGCTGCCGGCGCGCTGGACCCGCGAGATCGTGGTGTCGGCCGCCATCCGAAGGAGTTCGAGCGAGTAGTCGGCATCGAGTTCGAACTCGCGCCCACGCACAAACTCGATGTCGTCGGGGTCGGCTCCGGCCGCCTCGACCATCCCCTCGATCGCCTCGCGGTAGTACGCGGAGCGGGCGTCGAGCAGGTCGAACGGGCTCTTCTCGTCATCGAGGTGGGCGTGGAGATCCGCGATCAGCACCGTGACGTCGAGGTCGGCGCGGAGGAAATCGGCGAGTTTGCGGATCGTGGTGAAGTGACCGATGTGCATCTCGCCGGTCGGCGCGTAGCCGATGTACACAGTTGGATCGTCGTCGGCCAGCAGTCCGTCGAGCTCCTCGTCGGTGACGACCTCGGCCGTGTTCCGCGCCACGAGCCGCTTTCGCTCCGCGTGGTCCATACGCTCCCTGTCCCGTGCGCGCGGTTAAGCGATTCCCTTCGTGGCCTGGTGCGGTGGCCGGGAGGAAAGCGCCCGCCGACAGTTCGACGATCGCGGCTCGTTCACTCCCGGTAATTGGAAGTCAACCATGCAAAGATTAGAAGTAAAAACTCATCTTCTACCCCAAAACCCATTCACGTCGAAGAACGTCAAATACTTGTTTTCAAACCATCAGTCAGCGACTCTGGTCACGATAGAGGACAGTCGGCAACTATCCTCGTCGAAGCGCTTCGTCAAAATTAACTGGATGATTACTGCTCGACGACGTAACTTCAATTGTATCACGACTCAGATTCAAATACAGAGCTTGGGGATCGAATCGTACTTCTCCAGTCCAACTACCACCATCGACCTCGTGGAACGAGAGTACAATTGTCTTTGTCCAGATGGTTCGCAATACGTTCCCGACCAGGAACATAGAGCCAGGTACCGAGTGTTTAATTATGGCGTCACTCTAGATCATACGTTGTTGATACTGGACTCAACGTCACGCTCCGTCCGAAGCGACCTCGAACGACGACACGAGATCGTCCACCGTGACGTGGTACGTGCCGGTTTCGAGGACGTGGCCCTCGCCTGGTTCGTAGTACCCGAAGTTCGCCGCGGGAATCGACAGATCGACGTTTGCCGATTCGCCGGCATTGAGACCGACGCGATCGAACCCTACCAGGAAGCGTCGCGGACGAACGCGCGAACTCGTTTCCTGTGTGGCGAAGACCTGGACCGTCTCGGTGCCGTGTCGGTTGCCGGTGTTCGAGACCGTGACTGTCACGTCCACGTCCTTCGCCGGATCGACGTCGTCCGATCGAATCCGAAGATCGTCGAACGCGAACTCGGTGTAGCTCAGCCCGTGGCCGAACGGGTAGAGCGGATCGTAGGAGTTTGGATGCTCGTCGTCGCCGATGGGGGTGGGGTGAGCGAGGCAGTCGTGATACTGGGGGAGGTCGCCCATCGAGCGCGGGATCGAGATCGGGAGCCGCCCGCTGGGATCGTTGTCGCCGAACAGCGTCTCGGCGATCGCGGTCCCGCCCTCGGTTCCGGGGTAGTACGCCATGAGGATCGACGAGACGTTCTGTGCCATCCAGTCGACGATCAGCGGCCGGCCAGTGACGAGAACGCCCACGACCGGCGTACCGGTGTCGTGGACCCGGCGCACCAGCTCGCGCTGGGCGTCCGAAAGATGAAGATCCGAGCGCGTCGGCCACGCGCCGGTCTCGACACCCGCCTGTACGGAGGGCCCGAACTCGTGGAGATACCATCCCTCGCCGAGTGCGATCACCGCCACGTCGGCCGCCGTTGCCTTTTCCACTGCGGCATCGATATCGCGTTCCTCGTTCAGCGTCGTCCCCTGCTCGTAGGTCACGCTCCCTTTGCTCCGAGCATCGATGGCGTCGAGTACCGTGTCGCCAGGCACGCCCGCGGACTGGGGGACGCTCCAGCCGCCGAGCTGGTGAACGATGTCGTCGGCGTTCGGCCCGCCGACAAACACGTCCTCGTCCCCGTCGAGCGGGAGGAGGCCGTCGTTTTTCAAGAGCGTCATGCTGTCGCGGGCAGTCTCGCGGGCGATCTGTCGGTGGTCGGAGTTACCGAGGGTTTCGTGGGCCGCGTCCGCGTCGACGAACGGGTCCTCGAACAGCCCCATCTCGAACTTCACTCGAAGGACGCGGCGAACGCTCTCGTCGAGTCGACCTTCGTCGATCTCACCGGATTCGACGAGGTCGACGAGGTGTTCGGCGTGTTCGACGTGCCCGACGGAGGCGACGTCGAGTCCGGCGGTGTGGGCGTGGCGTACACCGTCGCGCTGGTCGCTCGCCGTCCGGTGGTCGTCGGAGAGGTGGCGGACGCCGTTCCAGTCCGAGACGACGTGGCCCTCGAACCCGAGGTCGTCGTGGAGGAGATCGGTGAGATACGTCTCGGAACCGTGGACCGGCTCGCCGTTGATCGAGTTGTAGGATGGCATCACCGATGCGACGCCCGCATCGAGTGCCGCCTCGAAGCTCGGGAGGAAGGTGTTCCGGAGCTTGTACTCGGAGATATCGACCGGTGAGGCGTCCTCGCCACGCTCTGGCTCGCTGTACGCCGGGAAGTGCTTGGCAGTGGCGACGACCGAATCCTCGTGATCGATCCCGTCGCCCTGGTAGCCACGCACCTTCGCCGCGACCAACTCGGCACACAGTCGGGGACTCTCGCCGAACGTCTCGAAGATACGCCCCCACCGGGGGTCACGGCCCACGTCACAGGTCGGCGAGTAGTTCTGGTGAGCACCCATCCGGCGCACTTCGGTGGCTGTGACGCTCGCAACGGTTTCGGTGGCTGTGGTGTCCCACGTCGCCGCCGTTCCGAGCGCGTTTGGAAACACCGTCGCACCGGCGACGTACGCGTTTCCGTGGACTGCATCGACGTTCAGCAGGAGCGGAATCCCCAAGGCGGTCTCCTCCAGTGCGAACCGTTGGAGGTCGTTGACTGTCTCGACCGTCTCCTCGATCCCTGCGCACAGCGCGCCAGCCCAGCCGAACGGCGCGGCGACGCCGATGTGGTGATCGCGGATCGCGGCCTTCGCGTCCTCAATGTCGTTCTCGTGGCGGAGCTGTCCACACCACGTTCCGACGAGCTGGCCCGCCTTTTCCGCCGTGCTCATTCGATCGAGGAGATCGTCGACACGTACCGACGTGGGTCGATCCGACTGACGGTACGGAACTCTCGTATCGTGCGAACCCATGGTCCGAAATTTACTCAACCGAGTAAAAACGTTCCGGCGGTGGGATCATCGACGCGAGATCGATCTCTGGCGGCGTTGTTTGGTGTCGGGTCACTGCCCGGTGGCTTTATCACTGAAAGCCGTGAGTGGTTCGAACATGGAACGTGGACTAGTCGTCGCCGAACGGACCGACGAACACCGGGCACTCCTTCGGGAGGCCGGGGAGCACGCGAAGGGGGCGAACGCCGAACTCGTCCTCCTCCGATTGATGACCGAAGCGGAGTACGAGGCCGACGCCGAAACGCTCGCGTCGATCGGCTCGGTCGAGAACGTCAGCTACGACAGTCGGGCGGTTCTCGACGCCGCTGCGAACGACCTCCAGAAGATGGCACGCGACGTCCTCCCCGAGAACGCCGGTGTCGAGACCGTCGCTAAAGCGACCGACGAAGACGACATCGCCACCGCCGTCCTCGACACCGCAGCCGACCACGACTGCGATCACGTTTTCGTCCTCGGCCGTCGCCGCTCGCCCGCCGGTAAAGCGCTGTTCGGCGATGTCGCCCAGCGAATCGTGCTCGACTTCGATGGGTACGTCACGCTGAACACCGGTTAAACGCTGTGTTTTCGTGTCCGAAGGCTGATAGAAAATGGCCTCGATCGCTCGCCCCGAACGCCGCTCGCGTCAGACGGAATCCGATTCCGCCGTACGATCGAGAGACCCTTTCGCGTCCCAGATCGACGTCATAAGGTCCGCGAACACGACTGCGCGACGGGGAATCCCCTCGCCGTCAGTCTCGTCGCCGTCGATCGTCTGGAGGGCGGTGACGAACTCCCGATCGAAATCCATCCCTGCGACCGTCTCGCCGACGTCAAAGCTGAGCGTTCCGTCGGGGTCGGTGTCGAGCCACCCGACGGCCCGCTGTCGTTCGTCGTATTCGAGGGAGTACGTCGCCCCGCCGACGAGACGACGAACGTCGGCCATCGATCCGATTTCGAGCCAGCCGTCGTCGGTCTCGACGTATAGCACATCGTCCCGAACGTCCGTCTCGTACCGCTTCATGCCCCCTGTTCGGCATGAGAGCAATAAAACCCTCGTCCTGGATGGCGGAATCGAACGGATCCACAGTTCCTGCTCCGATCGACGACATCCGCTTCTCCTGGTGAAGGTTGCCGAAACAGGACGATCTCCCGAGCAGCCGACGCAACGCTTGCCGGTAATCGACGGGGCTATATGATAGATTTCACCACAACGCTTATGGTTAATCATACCCCGGGTGAGAGTGGACCATGGCAGACGACGCCAATAGTTACAGCGACATAGTGAGCCGACGCCGGTTCATCGAGATTACCGGCATCTCCGGTGCCGCCGCACTTGCAGGTTGTTCTGGCGGTGGCGGTGGAAGCAACGAGAGCGGTGACGGTGGTGGCGGTGGTGGCAACGAAAGCAACGGTTCCGGGGGTGGCAGCGGTGGAAGCTCTGGGAGCGGTGGCGGGAGCGGCAACGAAAGCGGTGGAGGTGGCGGCGGCCAAGTGTACGACACTCAGCATCTCACCTACACTAACCAGCAACCGTCGAACATCCAGTGGAATTCCAGTAACACGTCGGGTCTCGCCCAGATCTCGGACGATCTGCTGTTCGATCATTTCGCCAAGTATAATTTCGCCCGCAGCGAATTCGTGCCGTACGCCATCTCGGAGTGGAACTACGGCGGCGATACGTTCGAGATGACGATCCGCGACGGTCTCACGTGGTCGAACGGCGACGACGTGACGTCGGCCGACATCGTCACGCAACTTCGACTCGGATTGAGTCTCGGCCTCGGGTTCGCGGACTACACCGAATCTATCGAAGCGGTCGACGACAGCACCGTCCGGATGAACTTCGGTTCGGAAGTCAACCAGCAGATCGTTCAGTTTCAGGTGCTGAGCGGGAACTGGGTCAACCAGCCGGAAAGCGTCTTCGGCAAGTTCGTCGAACAGATCAATCAGAACGAAGAGGAGGGGCTCAGGAGTCTCCAAGAGTTCGCGTGGACCGATCCGATCGCCAGTGGTCCGTGGTCGCTTGGTGGCACCAGCCAACAGCAGGTGCTCCTCGAACGACGCGACGATCATCCGGACTCGGGGAACATCAACTTCAGCGAATACGCCTGTCGGTTCCTCGACGGGAATCAGGCGGCTCAACAGGCACTCATCAACCAGCAGATCGATTCGGTGTTCACCCTGTTCACCCCGCCACGGATCGTGAATCAGATGCCCGACGCGATCCAGCAGGTTCAGACACCGGCGGCGTTCGGTTTCGGACTGGTTCCGAACCACAACCACCAGCACGCCGGCGACCGCGCCGTGCGACAGGCGATTCAGTACGTCATCAACCGACAGCAAGTCGTCAACAACGTCTCGAAACCCTCGAAGCAGCCGACGCCGATCCCGACCGGGATCACACCCGACACCTTGGAGCAGTATCTCGGTGACGCGATGGGTGACTTCGAAACCTACGGGATGGACAGTTCCCAGACAGACAAGGCCACGCAGGTTCTCGAGGAGGCCGGCTACTCGAAATCGGGCGGGACGTGGCAAGACTCCGAGGGCAACACGGTCAGTCTTCCGGTCATGGTGCCTGCGGGGTGGAGTGACTGGAACACTGCCGCCCAGACCGTCGCCGACCAGCTCGCCTCGTTCGGCTTCGAGAGCGCCATCGACGCACGCCAGTTCGGCACGCTGCTCGGAAGCACGTGGCCGAACGGTGACTTCGTACTCACTGCGGGTGGGTGGCTCGACGGCGCACCGTCCGGAGCGTACCCGTACTTCTCGCTGCGTCACCAGTTGGTCTACAACGACCGGGGCTACGGCTACAACTACCCCGCGGCCAACCAAGAGCGAGGAGGCTCGAACGCTGACATCACCGTCCCTGCACGAGGGGGCTCGGGCGAAATGACGGTCAATCCAGCCGACCGGATCGGCGAACTCTCCCAAGCCACCGAGGAGTCCACGGTCAACGAGATCACTGTCGAGCAGGCGTGGGTCGCCAACCAGGACCTGCCGATGATCCCCGTGATGGAGAAGCTCGAACAGACGTTCCTCACTGGCGGCAACGAGTGGAACATCCCCGAGGAGGGTGCCGAAATCTCACAGGTTCGGTGGGCCAACACGTGGCTCCCCCGACAAGGCGAGATGCAGTACGCTGGCAACTGAGACAGCACCGGCGACCGACCACAATTCATATTGCGGATTAGCTGTATCGCGTTACACAGGGACATGGAGATACCCATACCGAATCGTACGTCGAGTTCGGCACCCGAACGGGTGTCGACGATCGAGGACACGAAACTACCACACACGACTTGATCCATGAACTACTACGTCGAACGGACGATACGTGCATTGTTGACAGTATGGCTCGTCATTACGCTCACTTTCGGCATGATCCGGCTGCTCCCCGGCGGGCCGCTGGTACAGCTCCGCGCGGAGTTGAGCCGACAGGGGTACTCGGCCTCACGAATCAACGCCCTCATCGAGAACTACCAGAACGTCCAACCGGACCAGCCGTTGTACGTTCAGTACTTCGATTACGTCACATCGCTCTTACAGGGAGATCTCGGTCAGTCGATCACGAACCCTAATTCGGTCGCGTCCATCATCGGGGACGCGCTTCCGTGGACGATGTTCATCATGATAACGTCGGTGATCCTCATCTTCGCCATCGCCATCGTCTGGGGAGCAGTCATGGCCTACCGGGAAGGCTCCACGTTCGACATGGCGTCGAGTAGCGTCTCGATCCTCCTCGGGTCGATGCCGTTCTACGTGCTCGCCATCGGTCTCGTCGTTCTCTTTTCGTACAAGTTTCAGATTCTACCGGCCCGATACCGGACGAGTCCCGGTGTCGAGGCTGGCCTCTCCGTCAAGTTCGTCGTTGACGCGCTCCGCCACGCCGCCCTGCCGATCGCCTCGCTGGTCATCACCGGCGCGGGGCTCCAGGCGCTCGCGATGCGGGGTAACTCCATCTCGGTACTCGGTGAGGACTACGTCCGGGTCGCCCGGTTGCGTGGTCTCTCCGATCGGCGTATCTCGACGCGATACGTCGCGCGCAACGCCATCCTGCCGATGTACACCGGCTTCCTCACGCTGATCGGGTTTTATTTCGGCGGCTCGCCGATCCTGGAGGAGGTGTTCACCTACCCTGGCATCGGCTACTACCTGTTCCAGGCGCTCGAAAACCGGGACTACCCACTGATGATGGGGATCTTCCTCGTCATCACGATCGCGCTGGTGCTCTCGGTGTACATCGCCGACCTCACGTACGGCAAGATCGATCCGCGGATCAAATCGGGTGAGTCCAGTGAAGCCTACTGAATCCGAATCCGTGGGCGGCGAGTTCTCCTTCGAGACGACCAGTTCGGACGTCGAGGTCACGTGGGGTGAGCGCCTCCGTGACTTCTACGAGGAGTTCATCTACAAGCCCGGCGTCGTCGCCTGGAACGACCGGCGAACCAAGATCGGCGGAGCCATCCTCACGGTGTACGTGGTGATGGCGATCGCTTCGCTGTTCTATCGCCAGCCGACGTCGAACCAAGCGGCCCGAGGCCTCCACCCATTTACGATCTGGAGTGCACCGCTTGGATCCACCGCATCGGGTGAGGATGTCCTCGCGATGGTGATCCACGCCACCCCGTCGATGCTGATCATGATCGCCACCGGTGGGGTGTTCGCCACCGGCGTCGCGGTCGTCATCGGCACCGTCGCCGGCTACAAAGGCGGGCTCATCGATCGGGGACTGACCTCGTTTTCGGACGTGATGATGTCGATCCCCGGTCTGCCGCTGGTGATGGTGCTGGCAGTAGTGTTCGAGCCGACGAATCCCGCCATCATTGGTGTGCTGATCACGGTCAACTACTGGGCGGGACTCGCGCGCGCCATTCGTTCACAGGTGCTCACGCTCCGCGAGAACTCCTATGTCGAGGCCTCACGGACGATGGGTGCGAGCACGCCCCGGATCCTGTTCAAGGACATCATTCCGAACCTGATGCCCTACGTCCTGGTGAACTTCGCCAACGCCGCCCGGTACGTGGTCTTTACCTCGGTCGGGCTGTACTACCTCGGCATTCTCCCGACGTCGGTGGCCAACTGGGGGCTCCAGCTCAACAACGCCTACAAGCAGGCCGGAGCGCTCGTCGGCACCGGTGCGCTCTACCAGCTCGTGATCCCGATGCTCGCGATCATGGGGATCGCGCTGGCGCTCATTCTGCTGTCCCAGGGGCTCGATCGGGTGTTCAACCCCCGCGTCCGGACGCGGCTTGCGGGCGGATCCGAATCCACTGCCAGCGAGACCGGCGACGAAACGACCGCGAGCAACGAGGTGATGACCTGATGTCGATGGAACGAACCAAACAACGCGATGCCATCGGTGCGTCCGATCCGATCATCCGGATGAACGACGCGTCGGTGACCTACGACGACGGCGGATCGTACGTCCTCGACGGCGTCTCGCTCGAGATCGAACGGGGCGAGATCCTTGGGATCGTCGGCGAGAGCGGCTCGGGGAAGTCGATGCTCGCCTCGGCGATGCTCGATGCGGTACCGAACCCCGGACTTCTCTCCGGCGAGATCGTCCACCGATCGAGCGACGGGACCGAGACCGACATCCTCGAACTCGCTCAGTCGGAGCTCCGTTCGATGCGGTGGGAGGAGATCTCGATGGTGTTCCAGGGCGCGATGAGCTCGTTCAACCCCACGATGAAGATCCGCGGACACTTCGTGGAGACCCTCGACGCCCACGACGCCGACCGGGCGGCGGGGATGGAGCGGGCACGGGAACTCCTCTCGGATCTCTACCTCGATCCCGATCGCGTGCTCGACTCGTACCCTCACGAGCTCTCGGGCGGGATGACCCAGCGCGCGCTGATCGCGCTCTCGCTGGTGCTCGATCCCGACCTCTTGGTGATGGACGAGCCGACCGCCGCACTCGACCTCCTGATGCAGCGTTCGATCCTCCAGCTGTTGGGAGGACTGCGCGAGAAGTACGACCTCACGATGGTGTTCATCACCCACGACCTGCCGCTTGTCGCGGCGCTCGCCGACCGGCTTGCGGTGATGTACGCGTTCAAGCTGGTCGAGATCGCCGACACTCGCGAGATGATCGAGGACGCAGGCCATCCCTACACGCGTGCACTCTTGAACTCGACGCCGAACCTCGATGCTCCCCTAGAGGAGATGCGACCGATCGACGGGAAGAGTCCGGCCCCGATCAACCTCCCGAGCGGATGTGCGTACCATCCGCGGTGTCCGCTCGCAACCGAGCAGTGTCGCGAGGAGGTTCCCGGGTATCACGAGGTGACGGCAGGCCACGGTGCGGCGTGTTTCCACTGGGAGGAGGCGATCGAGGAGATCCCCCTCAACTACACCGACTCGCTCGGCGACACCGCGGCGACCGGAGGAGGTGCGGCCGATGAGCAGTAATGACGCCGGTACCGATTCCGAGCCGGTGCTCTCGCTGTCCGATGTGGAGGTCCACTTCGAGAACCGGCCAGGGCTACTCGATTTCGGCGGCGAGACACAAACTGTGCGGGCCGTCGACGGGGTGAGTTTCGATCTCGAAGAGCGCGACGTGCTCTCGCTGGTCGGCGAGTCGGGCTGTGGGAAGACCACGCTCGGGAAGACCTCGATCGGGCTCCAGCGCCCGACTGGCGGCACCGTGAAGTATCGTGGTCACGACATCTGGAAAGTCCGCGACGGCGAGAGCGACGCCGACATCACGTGGGACGAGATTCGCCAATCGCTCCAGATCATCCACCAGGATCCCGGGAGCTCGCTCAACCCGAACCGCCGGCTGATCTCGATCCTCTCGGAGCCGCTCCGGTTGACGGGCGCGGATCTCAGCCGTGGGGAGCGCCGCGAGCGCATCTACGGACTCCTCGAACACGTCGGGATGACGCCGGCCTCCGATTTCGCCGATCGGTACCCCCACGAACTCTCGGGCGGCGAGAAACAGCGCGTCGCGCTGTGTCGCGCACTCCTGATGAACCCCGACGTGATCCTCGCCGACGAGGCGATCAGTGCGCTCGACGTCTCGCTGCGGGTGGAGATGATGGATCTCATGCTCGATCTCCAAGAGGAGTTCGACACTTCCTACGTGTTCATCAGCCACGACCTCTCGAACGCGCGCTACTTCACTCAGCACGGCGACGGCAAGATCGGGGTGATGTATCTCGGCGAGCTCGCCGAGATCGGTCCCGCCGAGGACATGGTGAACGACCCACACCACCCCTACACCAACGTGTTGCGGTGGGCGACGCCGGATCTCTCGCTCCGGGAGGCGGGCGAGCCGCCGATGCGGAAGATCGACATCCCGGACCCAGTGAACCCGCCGTCGGGCTGTCGGTTCCACACCCGGTGTCCGGAGGCCCGCGAGGCCTGCCGTCAGGAATCGCCACCGGATTACCAGCACAACGGCCAGCGGGTGGCGTGCTTCCGCGAAGACGACGACCACGAGTACTGGGATAGCCCAGAGCTCGCCGACTGACCGTTTCCGAACCGACCTGCAGGCGAAGTTTCTTTGTGTCGGCACTCGGCTATGACGAGCATGTCGTGGCGCGACGAGTTCTGGACGCTGGTTTACGAGTCGAGAGAGTACTTCAGACTGATTTGGGCGTTTCTGGTGTTGATGGCGCTGCTGAGCGCCGTCTCGTTCGTGTTCGGTCGGCCCGGTACCGCATCGCGCGCGATCGCGTACGTCAATCTCATTCTGATCGTCGGATTAGGGGTGATCGCGATCGGAACGTACTGGTACGCCGCGCGTCGCCAGCGCGAGCCCTGATCTCAAGCGGCGTCGCGATCGAGCCAGTCGGCGGTTTCGGCGGCGAGCGCGCGGAGATCTTCGTCGGCATCGGTGTCGGTCGCGACCTCCCGGAGTGGACTAACTGCACGATCGTCTCCGATGTATCCGAGTGCAGTGACGACGCTCGCCCTCACGGCTCCGTCGTGAGTGTCGAGACACGCACACAGTGGCTCGACCGCCGTGCTCGTGGCGTCGGGGTGATCCTCGGCGACGACTCCGATCACGTCGGCACCCGTCGTGACCAGAAGGGTATCGTCGCTATCGAGGAGGTCGACGATCGCCGGAACGTGTTCGACCAGCGCGGCGCTGTCGGCCTCGGCGACCGCCACGACGACGTTCGCCGCGACCGCCCGTGCAGCGAGCTGTCGCTTCCGTCCTTCCTCGCCGATGGCACGGTACTGCTCGAACGTCGAGAGACCGCCCATCGGTGGCTCTTCGAGCCCCTCGACGAGATTCGTGATCTCGCTGTCAAGCGTTGCGAGGAGATCGTCGAGTTCGGTCGCGAACCACTCGGGGTGCTCGGCGGCGACTGGACGGACGACGCGTGCGGCGAACGTCCGCACCAGTGGAAGGTCGTGATCGAGGAGATCGACGAGGGCTGGTACTCCGTCGGCGAGTTCTGCGGGTCGTTCGTCGGCGACGAGCGCGAGCGCCGTGAGGCTCTCCTTCAGAACGACCGAGTGATCTTCCGCGAGCCGATCCAGGAGCGTCGGCACCACGGGCACCACTGTATCGGGATCCTGAGCCGCGAGCGCAGCGGCGATCTTGGCGGCGTGTGTCCGAACGAGGTTCTCCTCGTCGGTGAGCCCGGCTCGGACGTGTTCGATATCGACGTCTGCCGGCGTGATCTCGTCGGCGTCGAGTTCACGAATATCGTCCGCGGTTGCGTGTGTCATTGCCACGAACGGCGGCGGCGAGCGGCATATGCGTAACGGTCGGTGATCTCGTCGATGGAACGACTGATGAACGTGAAACGACCGTACCGTGACGGTTTACGTCTCGTCGTCTATTTCCGATGGCGAGAGTGCGCCCGATTCTACCATCGCTTCGAGCGGACTGTCGTCGACATCGAGCGGGAGATCGACTCGGCCCCGCCGACGGACCGACTCGTAGCCGCCGAAGAGGATCTCGGCGGTGTTGAGACCGATTCGGCCAGAGAGCTGGGACTCCTCGCCAGTCCGGAGTGCGTCGATCGCGTCGCCGATCGAGCGATCGTGGAACCGTGAGCCGAACCGATCGCCGTCGTCGGCCGTGGCGTGCATCGTTTCGCCGTCGACGTCGATCACCTCACGCCGGCCATCCCGTTCGAGTTCGAGCATCGGACCGTCGTCGACGTCGATCCGGAGCGTCCCGTTGGTCCCTCGCAGCACGATCGCGGCGTCGGTCAGTGACGCGCCCGCACCGGTCGAGAGCACTCCATGGACGCCGTTGTCGTAGCGCCACTGGGCGAACATCTGGTTTTCTTGGTGGGCACCGAACCGGACGTCCTCCTCGCGGTAGTCGAGCTGGGCGATGACCCACTCGGCAGGTCGGTCGTCGTTGAACATCCCCGCGAGATCGACGGTGTGTGCGCCGGTGTCGAAGAAGTCGCCCCACCCGATCTCGATCCGGCGGAGCGCGCCGATCTCACCGGCGTCAAGCAGTCGGTCGGCCTCGGTGAACGGTCGGCCGAACCGGCGCTGGCGGTTGAAGGTGAGCTGGACGTCGCGTCGCCAGCAGGCTTGGACCATCCGCTCGGTACTCGGCCACGTCAGCGCCATCGGTTTCTCACAGTGGACGGCGTCGACGACCCCGCTGCGCGCACAGTCCACGACGACCTGCTCGTGAATCGCGGGCGGCACGGTAACACTGACGACGTCGGGTTCGACCGCAACGAGCATGTCCTCGTAGTCCGCGTAGATACCGTCCTCGGTGAGATCGAACGCATCGGCGAACGCGTTGGCATTCTCGGGAACGAGGTCGGCGCAGGCGACGAGCCGGCAGTCCTCGTTGTTTCGATATGCCTCGGCGTGTCGATACCCCATCGCGAACCCCTCGACAGTGGGGTTTCGTGGATCCGGGCCAGTGCCGATGATGGCGACTGTGTATTGGCTCATCTCGTTTGCGGACAGTGGGGACCAGCGGCATAGTGCTTTCGCTCGACCGATGTGAGCAGCGTGGGCCGACGATCGATATCGCCGGACGCGATTTCGGTGTCGTCGAGACGTTTATCCGGACCACGACCGAGGTCGGCACATGCACGCTCTCGTCATCGGGGGTACGGGACTGATCAGCACGGGAATCACCCGCCAACTCGTCGACGCTGGCCACGACGTTACGGTGTACAATCGTGGCCGCACTGACGCCGACCTCCCGCCAGGCGTCGCGCACGTCACCGGCGACCGAACCGACTACGATCGCTTCGAGGAACAGATGGCGGACCTCGATGTCGACTGCGTGATCGACATGGTGGCCTTCGAGCCAGCGGACATCGAATCCGCGATCCGTGCGTTCGAGGGTGAGATCGAGCAGTACGTCTTCTGTAGCACGATCGACGTCTATCACCGTCCGGTCGTGGACATGCCGATCGTCGAGTCGGCAGCACGCAGTCCCGCGGTCAGCGAGTACGGAGCCGACAAGGCTGCCTGCGAGAACCGACTGTTCGAAGCCCACAGCGACCGTGAATTCCCGGCGACGGTGCTCCGGCCGTGGCACACCTACGGTGAAGGTGGCACGCTGATCCACACCCTCGGCGACGGCACCGCCTACATCGACCGGCTTCGTGAGGGAAAACCGCTCGTGGTCCACGGCGACGGCACGTCGATCTGGGGGCCGTGTCACCGCGACGACATCGCGAGCGCGTTCGTCGGGGCGCTCGACAACCCGGCAGCGATCGGCGAGACGTACCACGTGACGTGCGAACGGCCGATGACGTGGAACCAGTACCATCGCCGCGCGGCCGACGCGCTGGACGCGCCAGATCCCGATCTCGTTCACATCCCGACTGACGCGCTCACCGCGGCGGTCCCCGACCGGACCGACGGTCTCGAGGATCATTTCCGGTTCAGCACGGTGTTCGATACGACGAAGGCTCGCCGAGATCTCGGGTTCGAACAGACCATCGACTGGAAGGAGGGCGTCCGGCGTACCGTCGATTGGCTCGCCGAGCGCGACCGGATCGACGACGCCGCGAGCGACCCCGAATACGATCGGGTGGTTGCAGCGTGGCGCGACGCCGAGGCATCGTTCGTCGACGCACTCGACAGCTCGTAAGTGCTGCGTCGAATCGTTGTGGTCTCTAGCCGCTACACCGAAAGCGCACTCCAAGTTCCTCAGAACTGTTCCAGCACGTCCGCGCCGTGGACGACTGACTCCATCTGATCGTCGAGATCGTCGTGCTCGTAGATCGCCCACTCGACATCGTGCTCCCGAGCTGCTGCCGCACAGGCCGCTACGTCGAGCACGCCGTCGCCGACTTCGGTCGGTGAACCCGACTCATCGGCGTCGGAGATGTGGACGAGCGTCACTCGGTCACCCCACCGATCGAGGACGGCAGTCGGATCCACACCCGCCACCGCGGTCCAGCCGCAGTCGAGTTCGAAGCCGAGCGGCTCTCGGGTGGCTTCCGCGAGCTGCTCGAACGCCGGCCGGCCGTTCACCTCGGCGAACTCGTGGTCGTGATTGTGATAGGACAGCGCCATCCCGTAATCGTCGACTGTCTCGGCCACTGCCATCAGCCGATCCGCGGTCTCCGCGACAGCGGCCTCAGTCTCGAAGCATTCGGGGTCGAGCCACGGCACTACGAGGTGGTCACAGCCGAGCGACCGATAGAACTCGACGGTGTCGTCGGGATCGTCTTCGATCTCGTCGATCCCGACATGGGCCGCGACCGATTCGAGACCCGTCTGGTCGAGTGCGGTCCGAACGGCGTCGGCGTCCGCATCGCCGATCCGGTTGGCGTACTCCACACCCTCGAACCCCGCGTCACCGACCCGCGCAAGGAGTTCGTCGAGCGGTTCGTCGAGCGCGCGTAGCGTGTACAGTTGGATGGCTGGTCGTGCCATACTCCGCCACTCACGGGTCGGCGGTAAAACGGTTTCTCCTGATAGTCGATCGATAACGCGACGGAGCCGAGCTACCCGGTGTTCTTCATGCCGGCAGCGATCCCCTTCACCGTCAGGCGCAGCGCACGCTTTTCCGTCTCGGTCCGGTGCTCGCGGTCCAGCAGGTGTGTCTGGAGTACGTTCAGCGGGTCGACGTAGGGGTTCCGGCGGCGGAGACTCTCGCGGAGCCACCCACGGTTCACGAGGTCCTCGCGGCCGCCGATGGTCGTCGCGAAGTCGGCCGCCCGCTCGTATTCGGCCTCGAACACTGGGAAGAAGCGCGCTTCCAAGTCGTCGTCGGCGACCGCGGCGTACTCGGTGGCGATCTCCATGTCGGTGCGCGCGAGCGCGAGCGCCGCGTTGTCGATCGTCGTTCGGAAGAACGCCCACTCGTCGTACATCGACTGGAGCGTCTCGGTCGAGCCGCCCGCCTCCAGGTACGCCTCGATCCCCGCTCCGAGGCCGTACCACCCGGGGAGGATGCACCGCGACTGGGTCCACGAGAACACCCACGGGATCGCCCGGAGATCCTCGACCGTGCGTTCGCCCGACCGCGAGGCGGGCCGCGAGCCCATGTTGAGCTCCTCGATCACCGTGATCGGCGTAGCCTGCTCGAAGTACGACACGAATCCGTCCGTGTCGAGCAGGTCCTGATACGCCGTCCGCGCCGCGTCGGCGATGGTTGCGGCCGCGGTGAGCCACTCCTCGGGTACGTCATCCGCAGGCTGATCAAGCGACTGCGCCCGTGCGCGGATCTGGGCGTTCAGCATCTGTTCGAGATTGCGTTCGGCGATCCGTGGGTTGGCGTACTTCTCCGCGATCGCCTCGCCCTGTTCGGTGAACTTGACCTGGCCGTTCACTGTCTCGTTCGGCAACGCGAGCAGTGCCTCGTTCATCGGGCCACCACCTCTGGAGATCGAGCCGCCACGACCGTGGAACAGTCGGAGGTCGACGTCGTGATCGTCGACGATGTCGGCGAGTCGGCGCTGGTTGCGGTAGAGGTCCCAGTTCGCCGCGAAAAACCCGTTCTCCTTGTTCGAATCGGAGTAGCCGAGCATCACTTCTTGAACATCGCCGCGGGCGGCGAGCGCCTGACTGTACGCCTCGTTCTCGAAGAGGGTGCCCATGATCTCGCGCGCGCCGTCGAGGGCGGCCTCGGTCTCCAGAAGGGGCACGACATCGATGCCACAGTACTCGGGAAGGGAGACTGCGCCCGCCTGATCGGCGAGGAACAGCACTTCGAGCACGTGACTCGGCTTCTCGGCCATCGAGATGCAGTAGGTGTCGATCGCGTCCGCGCCGTACTCGCGCTGCCAATCGTTCAGCCGATCGAACCGTTCGAGCACGCGCGCCGCGGGGTCGAACAGTCCTTCACGATCGGTGACGTCGATCAGTGGCGCGTCCTGGAGAATGGCCTCGGTGAGGAGTTCGACGCGCTCGTCCTCGTCGAGTGATTCGTAGGCGATGTCCTCACGACCAAGCGCCGCAGCGATCGCCTCGGTGTGTTTCTCCTGGTGGTCCCGAAGGTCGAGGCCCGCGAGACAGAATCCAAACGTCTGAGCCTGGCGTTCAAGCGGGTCGACGTGGACCGCGGCGATCCGCTCGCCGCCGTTCGCCCGAAGGCTCGTCGCCAGCGCGTCGAGATCGGCGGTGAACTTCGCCACCTCGTCGTACCCGTTCGGCCGAACGTCGCCGATGCGTTCGAGGCGCTCGCCCATCAGCCGGAGGTGCTGGCGGTAGGGTTCGTCGGGATAGCGCTCGCGGGCCTGATCGGCGAGCGTGGGGAAGCGCTTGCGGTTCGCAGCGAGGCGTTCGTCGAAGGTTGCGCCCGTGTCGAGCCGGTCGGCGTCGTGGGCGAGTACGCTCGAAAGATCGGCGAGCGCTTCCTGGTATTTCTCCAACACACTGCGGCGCTGTCGCGCGAGGGTCTCGCTCGTCACGTCGGGCGTGACGTAGGGGTTGCCGTCCCTGTCGCTACCGGCCCACGACCGGAACTCGAAGAGTTTGGGTACTCCAATATCGTCGAACTCGGCCCCGAGCGTGTCCTCGATCTCGCGGTAGACTTCGCCGGTCGTATCGAAGAGGGTGTTTTCGAGATACCAGTGGACGTTCCGAGCCTCGTCGAGCGGTTCGGGCTGGCGCTCGCGGATCTGGCGGGTGCCCCAGAGACTCGTGACCTGGGCTTCGAGGGCGTCCTCGAGCTGTTCGCGCTCGGTGTCGGTCAGTCGACGCTCGTCGAGTGCGACGAGGTGATCGGCGATGGTGCGGAGCTTCGCCTTCACGGTCTTGCGATGAGCCTCCGTGGGATGGGCAGTAAAGGTCGGCTCGATCAGGACGTCCTCGAGGATCTGCTCGACGACCTCCGGATCGCGGTCGGCGAGGCTCTCGACGGCGGCACCCAGACTGTCGGCAAGCGAGTCCTCCTGGGAGGCGGTCCGGATCGCACGGACGCGTTCGCGCTCCTCGGCGAGGTTCACCATCTCGAAGTAGGTGGTGAACGCGCGCGCAACCGTGACTGCGGTCTCCGGGTCGAGACCGCGCAGCGTTTGATCGAGGCCGTTTCGTGAATCGATCTCGCCGTTGCGGTAGTCGATGGCGGTGGTACGGAGGCGTTCGACCGTCTCGAACGCGTCGGTCGAGGTCTGTGTTTCGAGCACCTCACCGACCAGCGCGCCGAGTTCCCGAACGTCCGTCCCCACCGTGCGATTGTGTAGCGTCATCGTGTTATTAGAGCACGATACTCTTGTATCGAATGAACCCTTCGATACTCGTGCCGATACCTTCCCGGCCGATGCCCGAGTCCTCGTTCCCGCCGAAGGGGATGTCCCCGAGACCGTGGCTCGGTGCACCGTTTATTCGTACCGCGCCGGCGTCGATCCGCTCGGCGACCCGGAGCGCGCGGTCGTACTCGCTCGTGAACACGCAGCCGTCCAGCGCGAGATCGGTGTCGTTGGCGATCTCGATGGCGTGATCCTCGTCGGCGAACGTCGTCACCGGGATCACGGGGCCGAACTGCTCCTCGGTGACGAGGCGTGCGCTCTCGGGAACACGACCGAGCAGCGTGGGCTCGACGAACTGGCCGTCGCGCCCGCCGCCGCGAACGATCTCGGCACTCCGATCGGTGGCGTCGGTGACGAGTTCTTCGACCCAGTCGGCCTGGTCGTCGCTGATGAGCGGTCCGAGAGCCGTTTCCTCGTCGAAGAGGTCGCCCGTGGGGTAGGCGTCCATCTCGTTCTCGATCCGCTCGACGAGATCGTCGTGGATCGACTCGTGGACGAGCACGCGGCTGACCGCCGAGCAGCGCTGGCCGGCGTACTTGAGCCCGCCCTTCGCACACGCCGCGGCGGCTTCGTCGAGGTCGGCGTCGGGGAAAACCACGGCGGGCGCGTTGCCCCCGAGCTCCATGTGGAGGTTCACGATCCCGCTCTGGCGGGCGACGTGCTCGCCCGCACCCGACGAGCCGGTCATCGCGATCGCGTCGATCTGGTCCGAGCCGGCGAGCACGTCGCCGATCGTGCTCGCGTGCCCCGGCACGAAGTTGAACCCGCCCGCCGGAACGTCGGTCGAGGCGATGACGTCGGTCAGGATTGCGGCGCTCACTGGGGTCTTGCTCGCGGGTTTGAGCACGACGCTATTGCCGGCGGCGAGCGCGGGCGCGACCTGAAGCGCGGTCGTCGAAAGCGGGTAGTTGTACGGCGTGATGCAGAGCACGGTTCCCCGGGGTTCGGACTTGACGATCGCCTCCCAACCTTCGTGACCGGCGGTCGTCCCCGGACGGAACTCCCCGCTCAGTCCGCGGGCCTCCTCGACCGCGCGCTCGAACCGTTCGGCAGCCGATTCGACCTCGCCGCGCGCGCTCGCGATGGGTTTGCCCGCCTCGCGAACGATCACGTCCGCGAGTTCGTCCTTGCGGTCGCGCAGTCCCGCGGCGATGGCTTCGAGCCACGCGACTCGCTCGGGGATCGTCGATGCAGCCATCGCCGTCTGTGCGTTCTCGGCCGCATCGAGCGCGGCCTCGGCCTGGAGCGGACCCGCGGCGGCGATCCGCCCGAACACGCCGCCCTCAGCGAGGTCATCGACCTCGATCACGCCGTCACCGCTCTCCCACTCCCCGTCGATGTAGGGGCGTTCGTCGTGGGCCGTTGATGTGGTGGCCATGCACACGGATAGGGGCCGCGCCGGTAAAAGATTTACTTTGAACCGAATAAATGCCGTGGCGTCCGATTGACTCGTCGCTCCAGCCATCGTCCCCACCAGTTCACTTGTCGATTTCTCATTATGAGGGCGACCGAGGAATGTACAGCCACCGCGATACTACTCCGTGGACGGCAGGGTGGTATCGACTCAATGTGTGAGCAGTTCCTGGTTTGGAGGAATGACGCTCCAAAAATCGCTCGTAGCGACGATTAAGACGCCCGGTATTTAGTGTTGGGAGACGAGAGCACACAGGTGCTCTGAGGGTGCCCTCAGGACGCTCACGGTGCGGTTCGAACTCCGTTAACTCGTTTGATATT
This sequence comes from Halococcus saccharolyticus DSM 5350, assembly GCF_000336915.1. Taxonomy (NCBI): domain Archaea; kingdom Methanobacteriati; phylum Methanobacteriota; class Halobacteria; order Halobacteriales; family Halococcaceae; genus Halococcus; species Halococcus saccharolyticus. The sequence continues at coordinate 67,550 of NZ_AOMD01000005.1, forward strand.
AGGAAACGGTTTTTCGGATTCCGATGGTCGAAAGCGGTATTACGCTCGCTCTGGAGGTACGGCTATGACCGAGGACACGCTCGAAATCGGGGTCGCGGGGCTCGGGACCTATGGTCTCCTCCGAGCGGAAATCCTCGCCGAGTTCGGCCACACGGTGTACGGTTCGGACGCGAGCCCGGATGCCCGCGAGGAGTTCGAGCGCCGCGTCGGCACCGCGGTGTTCGAACGCCCCGCCGAACTCTTCGAACGCGACCTCGATGGCGTTCTCGTCACGACACCGAACAAGTTCCACGAGCCGGTCGCCACGGCGGCGATGGAGCGCGGGTTCGACATGTTCGTCGAGAAGCCGCTGGCCCACACTCTCGAAAGCGCCGAACGGATCGCCGCAACCGCGCGTGAAACGGACTGTCTCTGCATGGTCGGCTTCCAAAATCGGTTTTTGAACGTCTGTAAGGTGCTCAAGTGGTACATCGACGAGGGATATCTCGGAGAGATCAGACACGTTCAGGCGGCGTACATCCGGCGGCGTGGGGTGCCAGGCCGCGGGTCGTGGTACACCTCCTCGGAGATCGCCGGCGGCGGTGCGGTGATCGATATCGGCATTCACTTGATCGATCTCCTCGACCACTTCCTCGACGCGCCGGTGATCGACGACGTCGCCGCCACGACCCGTCAGGACTTCGGCCACCGCGAGTCCTACGCCTACCTCGACATGTGGGGCGAGGACGCCGACGCGAACATGTTTGACGTCGAGGACTCGGCGTCGGGTTTCTTGACCTACGAGGACGAGACCACCGCGACGCTCGAAGTCGCGTGGGCGGCCAACGCCGAGTCGGTCCACAGATACCAGCTCTACGGTACCGAGGGTGGCGCGGTACTCGACATCACCGATCGCCTCAACGGTATGGCCGAGGTCGACCAAAGCCTCCGATTTTACGGCGCGAACACGGGCGGCATGGACCACTACCTCGACGCTTCGGTCACGGTGAACTCGAACGACCCGTACCGGGAGCAGTTGCGCACGTTCACGACGGCGATCACCGAGGACGCCCCGCCATCGGTGAACACCATCGAGCAGGCGCTCGCCGTCCAGCAGGTCGTCGACCGTATTTACGCCGAAAACGAGTGAGTCACGACCCGCGACGAGGGCCGGATATTTATATCGACACGCACAACCTCCGACATGACCCCGGACGCCGACGGCGCAAAGACGATCAACTCGGTCGACAACGCGGTTCGCATCCTCGACGAGCTCCTCGCTCGGGAGACCGCCGGGGTCACGGAGTTGGGCGAGGCGGTCGGTCTCTCGAAGGCCACCGTCCATCACTACTTGACGACCCTCCGGCAACACGGTTTCGTCCAGCAGGTGGATGGAACCTACCGCCTCGGCCTCCGGCCGCTCTCGTACGGCGGCGCGGCCCGCGAGCGCGAGGCGGTGTTTCAGTCCGGTAAGGAGGGCGTCGACAGGCTCGCGGCCACCACCGGCGAGACCGCCCGACTCGTCGTCGAGCGCAATGGGTACGCCGTCACGCTGTATCAGTCCTCGGAACGCCCCCACGAGGAGATCCCGACCACGCTCGGCACGCGCGAGGACCTCCATAGCACCGCCGCGGGGAAGGCGATGCTCGCTGCCCTCGACGACTCGTATCTCGATGCGTTCCTCGAACGAGAAGAGTTGACACGACACACTCGAAACACCATCGTGGACCCGGCGACCCTGCGCGCAGAGATCGCCGACGTCCGTTCTCGAGGAATTGCGTTTGACGATAACGAACAGTTCGAGGGCGTCCGGTGTGTCTCGACCCCCCTCGTCACCGACGCCGGAGGACTCCTCGGCGCGCTCAGCGTGAGCAGTTCCACCGCGAACCGCTCGGACGAAGCTTTCGAGGAGGAGTTCCCCCAGGCTCTCCAGAACGTCGCCGGCGTCATCGAGATCAACACCGCCTACCGCGGGTGGGTCGAGTGATCCCACACGGTCGGTGGCGAACCCGTTCACTACGACCGATCAGCGGAACGCTTGGTGAAGATATCTGGAGGATCACCAAGCAGATCCATACTAACTCCGACACGATCCTCGCGGTCACCAGTCAGCGATGCTGCCGTCCTCGTGTCGCCAAATGGGGTTGTGCCAGTCGGTCTCCATCGTGGATTTCTCCGCAACCACCGACTCGTCGATCTCGATGCCCAGTCCGGGCTCGTCGAGCGTGTCGAGATAGCCGTCGTCGAACACGAACGGCGACTCTCCCGCGAGATACTCGTGGGCGGGCCCTCGCGCGTCCGAATGGACGTCGAACCCGTGATCCTGAACGAGGAAGTTCGGAACGTGGGTCACGACCTGAAGCGAGGACGCGAGCGCGATCGGTCCGAGCGGACAGTTCGGCGCGACCGCGACGTCGTGGGTCTCGGCGGCACTCGCCAGCCGACGCATCTCGGAGATGCCGCCAGCGTGGGAGACGTCAGGTTGGATCACGTCGATCGCGCTGTCCTCGAACACCGGTTGGTAGTCCCACCGCGAGTAGAGCCGTTCACCCGCAGCGAGCGGGGTGCCCGACTGGTTCGCGATCACGGGAAGGTGTTCGAGGTTCTCCGGCAACACCGGCTCCTCGACGAACAACAGGTCGAACTCGGTCAGCCGGCGGGTCAACGTCTTCGCCATCGATTTCGAAACACGACCGCGGCAGTCGACCGCCATATCGACCGAGTCGTCGACCTCGCTTCTGACGTGCTCGATCCGCGAGACGATCCCCTTCAGCACCTCGCGCCCCTCGACGTGGCGGGTCTGGTTGGTCGCGTCCATCTTCAGAGCGGTGTAACCGGCCTCCGCGAGCCGGGTCGCCTCGCTCGCGACGTCACCCGGACGATCCCCGCCGATCCACTTGTACACCCGGATCTTCTCCCGGCTCTTGCCACCGAGTAGATCGTAGACGGGGGCCTCGTAGTGACGACCCTTGATGTCCCAGAGTGCCTGGTCGACGCCCGCGATCGCACTCATCAAGATCGGGCCCCCGCGATAGAACCCGCCGCGATACATCGCCTGCCAGTGGTCCTCGATCCGGAGCGGGTCCTTGCCGACGAGATAGCTGTCGAACAGCTCCTCGACCGCCGTTCGTACCGTCTTCGCGCGACCCTCGACGATCGGCTCGCCCCAGCCGACCAGCCCCGTGCTCGTCTCGATCTTGAGGAAGAGCCAGCGCGGCGGGACTTCGTACAGTTCGTAGCCGGTGATTTGCATACAGGATGGTCTCCCTATAGGGTATTAATGACACGGGTTCGACCGATACCATCGCGTCCGCCGTGGCGTCCGAAACGGTTGCATTCGGTTGGACGGTCCCGCCGTCAGTCAGCGCCGCCGGTTTCGGGGACCGTCGCCATCGCTTCGATCTCGACGTCGATATCGACGGGGAGTTTTACCACTTCGAACGCGCTGCGCGCGGGATACGGCTCCGACAGGAGTTCGCCGTAGACGTCGTTGACCTCGTCGTAGTAGCGCATGTCCTTGAGATAGACCGTCGTCTTCACGATATCGTCGAGTGAGGCGTCCGCAGCCCGAAGAACCGCGCCGACGTTTTCGAGCGTGCGTCTCGTCTGTTCACCGGGCGAGCCCTCGATCACGTCGCCGGTGTCGGGGTCGACTGGTCCCTGTCCCGAAACGTAGATCGTGTCGCCCTCGACGATTCCCTGCGAGAACGGGCCGATACTTGCCGGTGCGTCGTCGGTTTCGAGTTCGTTCATGGTGGTCCTGTCGCGGCGCGACAGTGGATACTCCACCGGCGACACGTCCCAAAACGCTACCGATCCGTGGCGGCACGATCGATGACCGGCGGCTCGAACGGAGGTGAGATGGCCGGCAGTTCACCCGAGATACTTGCTGGCGCGCTCGTGGAGCGGGGCGAACCCTTCGGCGCTCCCGACGCCGGTCCGCTTACCGAGCACGACCCCTTCGGCGTAGATTCCGTCGAGGAGGTTGTCGAACTCGGCGTCGATTCCACCGTGTTCGGTGAGGAAGGCTACCTGGGATTCGTGCTGTTCGATCGCCCTGAGCTTCCGATCGACGTGCTCGCTAGTGTCGACGAACGTCGACGGCTCGAATTCAGAGGTGGGTTTCCCGAAGTAATAGACGTTGTCCGGATCACACGGTCCGTGGTCGGTTTCGGCGAGCGGGAGCGACGCCATGTAGTACGCGTCCGTCACCAGCCGGGAGGTAACTCGGTGATCGGGATGCATGTCCTCGCGGAAATGCGTGAGAACCACGTCGGGATCGTATCGGCGGAGTGCCTCGACGATCCGCAGTCGGTTGTCGAGCGAGTAGGTGATCCGTCCGTCCTCGAATCCGAGGAACTCCACCGCGTCGGCCCCGAGCACCTCGCCGGACGCCCGGGCCTCTTTTTCGCGAACGTCGGCGATCTCCGCCTCGGTATCGGTTCCGAGACCGCCGTACTCGCCGCGGGTCATGTGGGCGATCGTCACCCTGTCGCCGCGGGCCGCGTGTTTCGCGAGCGTTCCGCCACAGAAGATGTCAGCATCGTCTGGATGGGCGACAATCGCTACCACGTGCATACAGAGACGTGCGGAAACCGGCAACAAATAGTTTGTGATCGACGAAGCGTTGTCGACTCGGTTCCGATCGTGGGCCGACGCTACTCGACGTTCGCGACGATGCGATCGATCACGTACTCGGCCTCGCTCTCGTCGAGACACATCGGATTCACGACGATTTTGCCGTCAGAGAGGTCGTCGGTGCCGACGTAGACTCGGGGGTCTTCGTCGCGGAGTGCGCGCGCGAGTTCTGTGGCGTTCGTCCCGACACCGGTCGCCTCGACGTCGACGACGACCTCCGGGGCGACGCTGGTGCCGTTGGGGCTCGTCACCCGCACACCGAGCCCGGTCTCGGCGAGTCGCTCCGCCATCGCCTCGGCGAGATCGATCCACTTCGCTTCGAGCCGGCCGTGATCCTCCTCGACGAACAGTTCGAGTGCACGGATCGCGCCGACGAGCTCTTCTTTTCCGACCTTCAGCGGCCGGCCGATGCCCTGGCGTGGCACGCCGTCGAACCGTTCTCGATCGATGAGATCGGTCGGCGGCTCCCAGAGATCGTTCGCGACGTGCATATCGAGATGCTGGGCCGCGATCGACGCGACGTACTCGCGCTTGCCCGCGACGAACCCGGTGGTCTGGGGACCACGGATCCCTTTTCCACCGCTGAACACCACCATGTCCGCACCCGTTTCTATGAACGCCGAGAGGTTCTCGCGCGGCGGAACCTCCGCTGCGGCGTCCACGATCACTGGGACGTCGTTACGATGGGCGACCTCGACGACCGACGCCAGCGGCGGTTGGGTGTAGGATTTCTCGATGTAGCCGACGGCGACCGTCTCGTCGGTGATCGCGCGATCGAGCTGCCACGGCTCGACGTCGGTCGCGCCGGTGCCGAGGTACCGGTCGTTGGTACCGACGTCGACGATCGACGCGCCGGCGGTCCGGAACGCATGGTCGTAGCCCGTCCGGTGAGTGCGGGGCATGACGATCTCGCTCGGCACGTCGGACGTGTCCGGGAGGGCGTTCATTACACCGACGTCGTGGCCCGCGATGGCGGCCGCCGCACACAGCAACAGTCCCGCGCTGGCTCCGCTGGTGACGTAGCCGGCCTCCGCACCCGTGACGTCGGCGATCGATGTCGAGGCCCGTGCTTCGAGGTCGCCGATCTCGACGAACTCGTCGGCAGCCCGCCGCATGGCGTCAAGCGCGCCAGGTCGAATCCGGCTCCCGCCGATACGGGTCTTCGTCCCCGCTGCGTTCACGACAGGCGTCACGTCTAGCTCGCGGTAGATGGAATCGTCCTCACTCATTGTTGGTAGCGGTATACACACCCTTACTGCCGGTAATCATAATCGTTGTGATTGGGGTGGTTCGGCACCGAACGACCCAAGAATCGATTCACTCCGCCGGCAGTAGTCCATCCGACGAGACGTTTGTCGTCGTTATCGAGACGGGGCCCACCCCGTTCACATCCTGATCGTCAATCGCTCCGTTCGCCCCGTCCCCCTCTCTAACCAGTCGATGGGGCGAACGGTCGACCCTCAGACGTGGTTTCCGACACACACGTCCACCCAGAGTAAACGGTAGCCGAGAGCACGGATCCCAGTAGTTCACGATCGGCGTCGTTTGAGGAATCCTCTTACGTGTTCCTTGGTCACTTTTAACGTGGAAGTCCGACGTTCACCACGCTACTGTGGACGGTCGTTTTCTGATAGTGGACAAGTGGTGTCGAGATCGTGACTCGATCCGGGTGTAGCACCGTTTCGGATCGTCGATCGGCGTGCGCTACCGTCGCAATACCCCGACCCGGAACGGATGTATCTCGCATGAACAGCAAGCAAATCGGATCGGTCAGCGATATCGGCGTCTGAATAACAGTTGTATCGGCGTTACACTCAAGACTCACGTTGTGACACCGATCTGCGATACGACTCTCGGCCAATTGTGTGTTGGCGCGTCGTACGTTCACACTGTGTGTACAGTCGGATCGATACCCTCGTTCGCTATCGGAGATCACCGTGCTGCTCGAACACGTTCATCGCTGCGTAGTGGTTGGCGACTGGATGATAGCCAGGCTCGACCGCAGTTCCGTGGTTCGGTCCATCCCGACTCCAGTCGGAGTCCAAGCGCTCGTACCAGTTCCCGAACCGTGGATTGACGACGTGGTCGGTCGCACATCGCTGGAGGTGGTCGTACCACTCGAGGTACGTCTCGTCGTGAACCGCGAGACGGGCGGCCGCGCCAATCCCTTCAGCCAGCGCCCACCCGTATTTGTCGGCCACGACCGGTTCGCCGCTCCGATCGACCGTATAGTGGAACCCATCGTGATCGTCGTCCCAGCCGATTTCGATGGCAGTGTCGAACAGCTCCATCGCGCGCGACACGAGCCAGTCGTCGTCGCGATGGTCTGCGAGATGGCAAAGGAGCTTCGCCCATTCGGCGTGGTGGCCCGGCTGATACCCCCACGGACGGAACAAGTGGTCGGGCTCGTTGCGGTTGTACCCGAGATCGGGCTCCCACTCCGGAGTGTAATGTTCCCAGACACGGCCAGCCTCGTCCGTACGATCACGGACGAGCGACCGGGCAACAGTGGCGGCACGATCGAGATGGGCCTCGTCGCCGGTGGCCTCGTACGCGGCGAGCATCGCTTCACACGCGTGCATGTTCGCGTTCTGTCCCCTGTAGGGTCGATATTCGCTCCAGTCACCGGTGGCCACGTCCGCGTAGAGCCCGTACTCGGGTTCGAAGAAGCGGCCGTTCAGGACGCCGAGGGCGCGCTCCAGTTCCGCGTCCGCGTCGGGGAGCCCGATCTCTGTCGCACGTGCGGTCGCGAGGACGGCGAACGCGTGGCCGTAGCAGTGACGCGTGTCGTCGGTCGTCTCGCGACCGGAAAGAAGCCAGTCGTAGCCCTCGTTGTCGGCGTCCCATTGAACGTGCCGGAGGAAGTGGAGCCCGTGCTCGGCGGCCGCGCGACAGTACGTCGGGCCGTCGATCGCGACGCCGATCGAAAAGTTGTGGATGGCACGGCACGTCGCGACGAGATGTTTCGATCGCCCGTCGTAGACGTGGCCGTCACGTTCGTCGAGCTGGGCGATGTAGCCGCCAAACCGTCGATCCACGATGTCGGGCCAGTAAAACTGAAGCACCCGACATAGCTTGGAACGGATCCGTTCCGGATCACGATGTGTGGCTGTCATACGTCGTGATCGAACGGCCGAGGGATAAGTGCCACGTCGGCAGGAGCGCCGTCGGTCGTCCACTCTTCGTGAACGTTATGGGTCCTGGCGAGAAACGACGGTATGGAACCGAACGGGTCGCCGAACACGGTCGGTGCGGTGCGGACAGCGTTTTCGCTGCTGGCGGCGGTCGCGGAACGCGGCGGCACTGCCGGTGTGACGGAACTGGCGACTGCCTGTGAGATGCCCAAAAGCACCGTGTACAAACATCTCAACACGCTCGTGGAGATCGGGTATTTAGAGCGTGACGACGGTACGTACGCACTGGGAGCCCGGATGGTGGATCTCGGGCAGCACTCGCTCGCACGGACCGATCTCTACCCCGCAGCGAAGCCACAGATAGAACGGCTGGCGGAGCTAACCGACGAGACGGCTGGCATCGCGGTCGAGAGTCGAGGTCGCGTGGCGGATCTCTACTGGGATTCCCGCAGCGATAGCGCGATCAGCGCGGCCGGCACCTCGAAACACCCACACTGCAGCGCTCCCGGGAAGGCGATACTCTCACAGTGTTCGGATTCGAGCGCCGAGTCGATCGTCGCGGAACTCGGCCTTCCGCCGCGGACGTCGAACACGATCACCGATGTGGAACACCTCGTGAACGCCGTCCGACGCGTCCGCGAGCGTGGCGTCGCCATCGAGCGCGAGGAACAGTACGAGGGCGTCAACAGCGTCGCTGTGCCGCTCACCGATCTCACTCCGAACGCGGCGATCTACGTCGCGGGCAGTGCCGAGCGGCTATCGAGCAAGCGTATCGAGGAAGACATCCCCGGTATCCTCCTGAGCGCGGCCAACGAAGTGACGAAGCGCTTTCTCGCCGAAACGTAGTTCACTCATAGTGGATGATTGACCGACAGGGTCCGAAGCACCGATCCAGTTGTGAACGGGGCAGGTTGACGGAGTACGTGTCTATCGAGCGACGAAGCAGCGGCGGTGATCAAGGGAGTCGCTATCAACCTCTGTTCACCCTAGCGAAACGGATTCGTCGAGCATAACTTCTAGTGTCTGTTCGGTGGTGAAGCCGGATGCGATCCGTTCGGCCCGACCACCGTCAGAGGGTTTATTTGTGGGTATGCGGAACTGGGCACGATGGACGGTATCACGCAAGCGGTGCACCGAGTAGTGTGGAGCCAAGGGTGTGCGAGGAATGGTGACGGCAGATGAAGGCCGTCGTCGTCCAGCAGGGCGAAACCGAGCCCACGGTCGTCGAGATAGACGAGCCGACACCCGATCCGGGGGAAGCGCTGCTCCGGACGCTGCGAGTCGGGATCGACGGGACCGATCACGAGGTCATCGAGGGTAATCACGGAGGATTCCCTGACGGTGACGACTACCAGGTTCTCGGCCACGAGGCGGTTGCGGTCGTAGCGGACGCGAACGGCACCGACCTCAACGAGGGGCAACTCGTGGTCCCGACGGTCCGCCGCCCCCGCGAGGAGGGCAACGAGTATTTCGAACGTGGTGAGCCCGACATGGCTCCCGACGGCCAGTACGTCGAGCGCGGGATCGTTGGCGCGCACGGCTACATGGCCGAGTACTTCACGAGCGCGCCACGATATCTGGTTCCGGTGCCGGATGCGTTCGCCGAATCGGGCTTTCTCGTCGAGCCGATCAGCAACACCGAGAAAGCGCTCGAACACGCCCACGCGACGCGGTCGGCGTTCGAGTGGACGCCCGAGACCGGACTCGTGCTCGGGAACGGCCCGCTCGGGCTGTTGACCCTCGCGATGCTGGAGGGCGGGCGGACCGATTTCTCTCGGACGTACTGTCTGGGACGGCGGGATCGCCCCGACCCCACGATCGACATCATCGAACGGCTCGGCGCGACCTACGTCGATTCGCGCGAGACGCCGGTGTCGGTGATTTCCGAGGTCCACGAACCGATGGATTTCGTGTACGAGGCGACCGGCTACGCGAAACACGCCTTCGAAACCGTCCACGCGCTCCGTTCCAATGGCGTGGGTGCGCTGCTCGGGATCCCCGAAGACTGGACGTTCGAGATCGATGGGGGTGCACTCCATCGCGAGCTAGTGCTCCAGAACAAGGCGCTGTTCGGCAGCGTCAACTCGAACGTGCGCCACTACGAGGCCGCGATCGACTCGCTTTCGGCGTTTCCCGACTGGCTCGTGGATGATCTCGTCACCGGCGTTCACGAACCGGCGGCGGCCCCGGCCGCCTTCGAAACCAACGACGAAACGATCAAAACCGTCGTCGAGTTCGACACGGTCTGAACGGCAGACGGCGGTTCCGGTAACCGTATCGGATGATCGGGAAACGCGAACGGTAATTCGGTGACAGTACCGTAAGCACCAACGTTATGCAGGCGATCACCGAGAACGTAGTATGACGGCTACCGTCGAGCAACTCACGGATCGTGCGGCGATCCGCGATGGCATCTCGCTCTGGAACGACCAGCACCCGGACTTCCGGATCGGCGATCGTCTCGCAGCCAACGTTTTCGCGCCGTTTGCCGGGCTTGACGTGCGGTGCTACGGGAGCTACGCCGATGAGGAACTGGTCGCGTTCGGCGTGCTGAAACGGCTCACCCGCTCGGTCGGCGGGTACGACGCGACCGATACCGCGTGGCTCTCGCTGTTCGCGTTCGACGGTGACGCCGATCGCGGCCGACCGATCGCCGAGGAGTTGCTGACCGCGATCGGCGAGACGGCGGTCGAGAGCGGTGCGGCGCGACTCCGCCTTGGCGGCGATCCACAGAACTTCGTCGCGGGTGTGCCGAACACCGTCAGTTCGGCGTATCGCGACGTACTGACGGCAGCCGGGTTCGCGATCGACACCGACGACGTGGTGTACGACCTTCAGCGGAGCATTACCGAATTCGCACCGCCGGACGCCGTTCAAGCGACCGGCCGCGAGTGGCCCGGACTGGATGTGGAACGAGCGACGGATCACGAGCCGGCGTTGCAGTCCTTCCTCGCCGATCAGTTTCCCGGTCGATGGCACTACGAGGCTGAGAACATCTGTCGGGTTCCAGGTGGGCCCGAGGACTACTGGGTGCTACTGTACGAGGACAGCGTGGTTGGTTTCGCCCGCTCGAACCGTCACGACGGCGCGTACCGCGGCGCGAACGTGAACTGGGGGTGGCGACTCGCCGACGCACACTGCGGTGTCGGTCCGCTCGGAGTTCACACAGACTACCGTGGTCGCGGGTGGGGACTGTACATGATCAGCGAGATCGTCTGTCGGCTGCGGGACGCGGGCTACGAGGCCGCGGTGATCGACTGGACCGATCTCCACGACTACTACGAGCAGCTTGGGTTCGAACGATGGATCGCCTACGATTCCGCCGTTCGCGAACTGTCCGGTGCGAGCTCCGTCTGAGCACACCGTCTTCACAACCGCATCCGTTTCGGAGGGAAACGTTACACGCGGACACTCGGCACACGAGCAGCGACCGCTGATGGTGGGGGTCACGCTATATCCATCGCTGTATTTCTACATGCTGCACGACCGAGAGACGGATGTCTTCTCCGCCCCGTCGAAACGATGACGACCGTCAGTCGATCGACAGTCGTTCGACTGTGAGCACAGCGGTGATAGTACTGACCGTCCCCGACCCTCAAAAATGCAATCAGTGCCGTGCTAAAATATCGGTAATCCTACGGAAATGATTATATACCATTCGGTGGTATCTCGTACTGTGTTAGCATAGCAGTACTCGTGGTCACTAACCCCACGATTGGCGCGGTTCGATGGTATGAGGCTTCGAAAGCAACACTGACCGCCACGAACCACTGTCGAAACCGGAGTCGAGCCACTACAATGTTTGTCCTGTGTCCGCTGAACGAAGATATAGGGCAAGAAAAAATTGATACTATAGCTAGAAAAACTATTTATTACGTGACTGTGTACGAAGAGTGACGGGGGCAAGTAAGCGGACCGGATACGAGTTCGGCGATCGTGAATCGGACGACGACCGATCCGATGCCGCCGTCTCGATCGACCACAACTATGTCACGACAACCAATCGAACGAACCAGGCGCAACATCCTTCGGACGACGTCGGCGCTGCTCGCTGCAGCTGCCGGCGCAGGTGCGACGGTCGCCGCACAGTCACAGTACCCGGCGTGGGACGCGAACACCGCATACAGTGGCGGCGATCGCGTCACCCACAACGGCTCTGTCTGGGTGGCGGAATGGTGGACGAAAGGTACCGAACCGGCCGAAAGCGCGAACGTGTGGACGAAAACCGAGCCCACCAACGGTGGAGGGGGCGAAAGCGGCAGTGCCACGGACTGTAGTAACGTCCCGGCGTACGATTCGGGGACCGCCTACTCGGGCGGCGACCAGGTGACCTACGACGGATCGCTCTGGAGCGCCGAGTGGTGGACCAAGGGTACCGCACCCGCCACGAGTGAAAACGTCTGGACCAAACAGGGCGACTGTGGGTCCGGCGGCGGTGGCGGTGGTGGTGACGGCGGCGACGGTGGTGGGGGTGGTGACGGCGGCAACACCGCACCGAGTGCGACGTTCACCGCCTCGGAGTCGTTCCCCACGCCAGGGACGTCTGTCACATTCGACGCGTCGGGCTCGTCGGATACGGACGGCTCGATCGCCAGCTACGAGTGGGCGTTCGGCGACGGCGCGACCGCGACCGGCGAATCAGTGAGCCACACCTACGAGTCCGCGGGTGAGTACACGGTGACGCTCACGGTCACGGACGACGCGGGCGCGAGCGGGACGTTTACGAGGACGGTCAACGTCCAGTCGAACGGCGGCGGTAGCGGCGAGAAGCGCGTGATCGCGTACTGGCGACAGTGGGCACAGTACCAACGCGATTACACGCCGGACATGATCCCGTACGACAAGGTCACCGACGTACAGTACGCCTTCCTGCGGCCGGAGAAAGACGGGTCGCTGGAGTTCCTGCACGCCAACGGTGGCCAGGACTTCTACGGATCGCGGTTCATGCACAACGGCAACGAAGGGACCTTCCTGAAAGAGGGAGCAGTCGCGGACTGGCAGAACGTCGGTGACAAAGCGTTCAGTGCTCAGGCCCAGATGCGCGACAACACCAACTTCATCGCGTCGGTGGGTGGGTGGGGTGACTCGGAGTACTTCTCCTACGTCGCCCAGGACCCCGACAAGCGCAAGATATTCGCTCAGGACTGCGTCGAGCTCGTGGAGAGCTACGGTCTCGACGGCATCGACCTCGACTGGGAGTACCCCGGCGGAGGTGGCTGCACCTCGGCGTCACCGGTGTGTGATATCGACAACGTCTCCCAGCCCGGCGACCAGAAGGCGTTCACGAAGCTGGTGAAGGCGGTCCGGGACGCGCTCGACGAGGCCGCGGCCAACGATCCCGACCGGAGCGAGCCTTACGTGCTCTCGGCGGCGATGAGCGCGAACCCCGAGATCGTGAAGGGCCTCGAACACGGGAAGCTCTCGAACCTGCTGGATTACACCAGCGTGATGACGTTCGACTACCGGGGCATCTTCAGCGAGTACACGGGCCACCAGTCGCCCCTCAAGGCAAACCCCAACAGCCCGAACGAGAACCCCAGCGAGTTCAACGCCTCGTCCGCGCTCAGCTGGTACGAGAACCAGGGCTGGAACGCGGCTCAGCTCAACATGGCCGTGCCGTTCTACGGCCGGAGCTGGTCGGGCGTCAAGCCGCCCGAGGGTGACTTCGGGAACGGGACGGACGACGGACTGTTCCAGGAGTACACCGGCGAGGGCAAGGACGCCAGCGGCGACGGCTCCTACCCCACGTTCGGCGATGGCGGGACGAACCTCGGCGGGATCTGGGAGGCGTTCGACCTGATCGGCAACGGACGGACCGGGAGCAACCCGGTCGACCTCGACAGCAGCGACTGGACGACCTACTACGACGACGTGGCGGTCTCCTCGTGGAGCTACAACGCGAGCAGGGGGCTGATGATCTCGCATCCGACCCAGAAATCGATCCGGAAGAAGATGGAGTGGCTCGGCAGCTCGGACTACGGCGGCACGATGCTGTGGGCCATCGGCGGCGACACCAAGGACGGGAAACTCATCACGACGCTCTGGAACACGCTCAACGGGTAATCGAACCCGGTCGGGCCTGCCGTCGTCGGCGTGACGGCGGTGGGTCAACGGACGACGCACCACCCAACGAACGACACGGCGACAGGAAACAACGATCAGGACACAGACACGACGAAACGTGCTACGCAAGGTAGCGGGGCTGTCGGCGCTGGCGGTCGGTGCCAGTGGCGTGGCCTCGGCGGCCGACTGCAGCAGCCATCCACAGTGGGAGTCGGAAACGACATACAACGGGGGTAACAAAGTCGTCCACGACGGCGCGCTGTGGGAGGCCGAATGGTGGACGAGGGGCCGGGAGCCGGCGGTGAGCAAGAACGTCTGGACCAAGGTCGGTGACTGTGGTAGCGGTGGTGGTGACGGCGGCAACACCGCACCGAGTGCGACGTTCACCACCTCGTCGGCGACGGTGACGCCCGACGAGTCGGTCACGTTCGACGCGTCGGGATCGTCGGATACGGACGGCTCGATCGCCAGCTACGAGTGGGCGTTCGGCGACGGTGCGACCGCGACCGGACAGACGGTCCCGCACGCGTACGCGTCGAGCGGCAGCTACACCGTCACGCTGACTGTCACTGACGACGACGGTGCGAGTGCGTCGTCCTCGAAAACGGTCTCGGTCGAGGCCTCGGGCGGCGGTGGCGGCAGCGAACCGACCGGCGACACGGTGTTCGCTCCGTACGGCCACATGACGACCCAGCCGGGCACGAGCCTGGTCGACCACGCTCAGCAGGCCGGCAACGACGCCGTGACGGCGGCGTTCGTGTTGTCGGACGGCAACGGGAACGCGGCGTGGGACGGCGCGCCGGACATGCTCGTTGGCGAGGCTGGAATGCAAAGCGAGATCCAGGCCTACCAGGACACCGGCGGCACAGTGATAATTTCCTTCGGCGGCGCGGTGGGGACGATGATCGCCCAGGATACGACCGACGTCGGCGCGATCAAATCGGCGTACCAGCACGTGATCGACACCTACGGGGTCACCCATCTCGACTTCGACATCGAATCGGTCAGCGAGAGCGCGGTCGACCGGCGCAACGAGGCGCTGGCCCAACTCCAAGCCGAGAACTCCGACGTGAAGGTGTCGTACACGCTGCGGTGTCGCACCACCGGACTGACGAGCCACGGCACCTATATCGTGGAGAACGCCAAGAGCCACGGGGTCGATCTGGAGTTCGTCAACGTGATGACGATGAACTACGGGTGGGTCGCGCCGACCGCGAGCACCGTCAAGGACTCCGCCAACGGCACTCATGACGACCTCATGTCCATCTTCCCCGACATCTCGTCGGCGGCGGCGTGGAGCATGGTGGGCGTGACTCCGATGATCGGGGTGAACAACGCGGGCGGCACCCACCACCTCGACGATGCGCGCGAGGTGGCATCGTTCGTACAGGACAAGGGGATCGGCCTCGTCTCGTTCTGGTCGCTCGACCGGGACAACGGCGGCTGTCCGGACGGCTCGGTCTCGGCGACCTGTAGCGGAATCGCCCAGAAACCCTACGCGTTCTCGGCGATCTACAACGGCGTCTCGAAATAGTATCGCTCGCCAACCAACCACGACAACCACAAAACACGAACCACGAATCATGAACGATTCACGACGAGATCTGTTGCGCAAAGTATCGGCACTTCCCGTCGCGGCATACGGTTTCAGCGGGATCGCAGCGGCGGCCGACTGTAGCGGCATCCCGGCGTACGATTCGGGGACCGCCTACTCCGGCGGCGACCAGGTGACCTACGACGGATCGCTCTGGACCGCCGAGTGGTGGACCAAGGGTACCGCACCTGCAGCGAGCGAGAACGCCTGGACCAAACAGGGCGATTGCAGCGCCAACGGTGGCTCCGGGAGCGACGGGAGCGTTACTGACTGCAGCGGCGTTCCTGCGTACGACGCGAGCACTGCCTACTCGGGTGGCGACCAGGTGACCCACGAGGGTACGCTCTGGACCGCCGAATGGTGGACCAAAGGAACCACGCCCGCTGCCAGTGAAAACGTCTGGACCAAACAGGGTGACTGCGGGCCTGCCAACGAGATGCCAACCGTCTCGTTCACGGCGAGTCCGTCCGCGCCCGATCCGAGCGCGTCGGTCACGTTCGACGCGTCGGGTTCTTCGGATCCGGATGGCTCGATCACATCCTACGAGTGGGCGTTCGGTGACGGCACCTCGGGGACCGGCGAAACCGCGAGTCACACCTACGACGCCATCGGGAAGTACACCGTCGAGCTGACGGTGACTGACGACGGCGGCAAGACCGCGAGTACGACTTCGACGCTCACGGTGGGCAACCCCAACGAGGTCCCGACTGCGTCGTTTGCGGTCGATCCGTCGATGCCCGCACCCGGGAAAGCGGCCACGTTCGACGCGTCGGGCTCCTCGGATCCCGACGGCTCGATCACATCCTACGAGTGGGACTTCGGCGACGGATCGACGGGTTCGGGGAAGACTGCGAGTCACACCTACAGCTCGAAGGGTACCTACACGGTCTCGCTGACTGTCACGGACGGTGCGGGCGCGAGCACGACCACCACGAGCGACGTGACGGTCGGGACCGGCCCCTCCGACGAGTTCAAAGTCATCGGTTACTACCCCGGCTGGAAGGCAACGCCGGAGTACGACTACTACCCCGAGGACATCCCGTGGGGCAAGGTCACCGACGTGCAGTACGCCTTCCTCGGCGTCGATGCGACGAAGGCCGTTCCCACGATCATGAGCGAACAGGACCGGAAGAATCTAGAGCGGTTCAAGGAGCTCAAGTCGGGACCAGCATCGGACACCCGCGTGAAGGTCTCGGTCGGTGGGTGGGCCGACTCGGAGGGGTTCAGCGACATCGCGGCGAGTCAGAGCAAGCGCCAGACGTTCGCCGACCGGAGCGTCGAGATCGTCCGAAAGTACGACCTCGACGGCGTCGACATCGACTGGGAACATCCCGGTAGCTCCCAGGGCAAGTGCCAGTGTGGCCGTAACGCAGACTACGAGAACCACATCAAGCTGTTGCAGGCGCTGCGCGACGCGCTCGACGCCGCCGGGAAGGAGGACGGTCAGAAGTACTACCTCTCGGTCGCCAACGGTGGTTCGGACTGGAACGCAGGCGGGCTCCGTCACGGCAAGATCGGGGAGATCTGTGACTACACCATGATCATGGCGTACGACTTCACCGGGTCGTGGATGGACGTCGCCGGACTGAACGCGCCGCTGTACGGTTCGGGCCATCCGACCGAAAACTCTCAGTACGGCGAGACCTACACCGCCCAGTACTACGTCGAGTACTCCGTGGACAAGTTGTACGCGGGCAATCACGGCGAGACGGGCTACTGGCCCGGCCAATGGAAGTACCCGCCCGCCGAACCTGCTGCCCATAGCGAGCTCGTGCTCGGGCTGCCGTTCTACGGACGCGGGTTCAACGGCACCGAGCTCTACGGTAGCTACAGCGGACTGCCGAAGGGAACGTGGCACGACCAGCTCGAAAAGGGTGCGGACCCGACGGGCGCGTTCGACTTCGGCGATCTGGAGGAGAACTATCAGAACACGAGCGGATGGACGAAGTACCGCCACGATCCCGGTGCAGTGCCGTACCTCGTCAACGAAAGTGAGGAGACGATCATCAGCTACGACGACGAGCAGGCGATCGAGGAGAAGGTGAAGTTCGCGAAGGAGCGCGGCATGCAGGGCGTGATGTTCTGGGAACTCTCCCAGGACTGGAACGAGACGCTGCTCGACGCGATCCTCGCCACGATCTGATCGTCAGCCGTCGTTCGATCTACCGATGAACAACACACCACGCGACACGCCCGATCGGCGGTCGACGCGCCTGCCGATCCAGCGGGGCGTGCCACCGCCCGTGACGAACGGCGGACGATCGAGGGTCGGCGACGTCGATCCGAACGGCGTTCCGATCCCACGAGCTCGTCGCGGCGAACGTGTACTCGGCGCATAGCACTCGACGAACGATGCGGAAGACGACACCACGAACACAACTCATGAACCACACACGACGGAGCGTACTGCGCAAGGCAGCGGGACTCTCGGCGCTGGCGATCGGGACGAGCGGAGCCGCTTCGGCGGCGACCGACTGTAGCAACGTGCCAGCATACGACGCGAACACTGCGTACTCGGGCGGCGACCAGGTGATCTACGAGGGATCGCTCTGGACCGCCGAGTGGTGGACCAAAGGCACTGCACCCTCCACGAGCGAGAACGTCTGGACCAAACAGGGCGACTGTGGGTCCGGCGGCGGTGGCGGTGGTGGCTCCGATGGCGGCAGCGGCGGAAGCGCCGCCGACTGTAGCGGCGTCCCGGCATACGACCCGAACACCGCCTACTCCGGTGGCGATCAGGTGGTCCACAACGGATCACTCTGGATCGCCGAGTGGTGGACCCGTGGAAGCGCGCCCGCCGAGTCCGAGGCGGTCTGGACGCTGGAGGGGTCCTGCCGTAGCGACGGCGGCGGTGATGGTGGCGATGGCGGCGGTGATGATGGAGACGGCGGCGGTGGCGGCGGAGGCGGCGGTGGCGGGATTTACTCCCTCTACGCGGGTACGTGGATGAACCGCGTCGACGGCGTGACGAGCCGGAACCTCGATCACGTCTACCTGACGGTCCTCGGTGACGCCACGGACGACGGCGAGGTGAACGCCGGGTGGCTGGCGGGCTGCAACACGGGCTCGTGTAGCCAGAAGTCACTCTCGACACAGACCGACACGATCCAAGCGCTTCAGGACAACGGCGTCGAGGTGCGGGTTTCGATCGGCGGCGCGGACGGACGTGTCGTGGCTCGGGACGCGAGCAGCGCCACCGAACTCAAAAACGCCTACGCCAACATCCTCGACACGCTCGGCGTCAGCACGCTCGACATCGACGACGAGAACGCCGACCAGCGCTCCGAGACGCTCTACGAGATGCGCAACGAGGCGCTGGCGATGCTCAAAACGGAGCGACCGAACGTCACGGTCGGCTTCACGGTCTCTGCGACCGCGGATGGCATCGTGAGCTACGGCCACTCGCGTGGCAAGACGTGGATCAAGGACGCCGAAAAGAAGGGCGTCGGCCTCGATTACGTCCAGCCGATGACGATGTACTTCCAGGGCGACGAGAACTTCGATTCGATCACCCAGTCGCTCGAAGGTACTGTTGACTTCCTGGAGACGGTCTACACCGGGAAGTCCCGGAGCGCGATCTGGTCGATGGTGGGCGTGACGCCCCTGCTGAGTCAGATATCGACCCAGGACGCGACACAACTGGTCGATTACGCCAGCCAGAAGGGCATGTACAGCATCGCGCCGTGGTCGCTGAACCTGGACACCAACGGCGAGTTCTCGGACATCTTCAAGCAGTTCGGATAGCCGACGGGGACTGAGCCGCTCGAACGGGGTCGAGCACGACTCTCGACTTCCCTAATCGGCTCCCGATGGTTCGCCGAAGAATCCGCCACGACGATCCTCGGTCCCATCACTCGTTGCCGGATCGCACACGAAACGAAAGACGACAAAACCGACATGAAACACACACGACGAAGCCTTCTTCAGAAGGTATCGACACTGCCCATCGCGGCGTACGGCCTCAGCGGGATCGCAGCGGCAGCCGATTGCAGCGGCGTCCCGGCGTACGATTCGGGAACCACCTACTTAGGTGGCGATCAGGTGATCTACGAGGGATCGCTCTGGACCGCCGAGTGGTGGACCAAAGGAACCACGCCCGCCACGAGTGAGAACGTCTGGACCAAACAGGGCGACTGTGGACCGGTCAACGACGGGCCGACCGCCTCGTTCACGGCGAGTCCGTCCACGCCCGATCCGGGTGCGTCGGTCACGTTCGACGCATCGGGAAGCTCGGACCCCGACGGTTCGATCACATCCTACGAGTGGACTTTCGGTGACGGCACCGCGGGCTCGGGCCAAACCGCGAGTCACGTCTACGATGCGGCCGGAGACTACACCGTGACACTGACCGTGACCGACGACGCCGGTGCGAGCGCCGCCACGTCGACGACGGTCGGCGTCGGCGACACCGGCGGCGGAGGTGGCGGGGGCCCCGTCTCTGCCACCACCACCCTCGCCGAGTTCTACGCAGAGTACGACAAGGACTTCTACCCGGCCGAAACCGAAGGCGGCGTTCCCGGGCTGCTCAAAAACGAGCTGCCCGCCGACGCCAGCCAGCACGGCGTCGACCTCACCGCGATCCAGGACAACGCTGACGACGGCTCGATAGAACTGCGCGCACTCGGCGACCGGGGGCTCGGGTTGGTCAAACGGTTCACCGCCGACGGGGTGCCGCGAGAGACCACCGCACGACTCATGCCGTGGCTGACATCGCTACCCGAGACGACCGAACCGATCCCGTTCAACGACGGGAGTGGCCGGAATGGCGGCCTCACGGCCGACACGGGACCGGTGTCTGCAACGAACGATCCACCGGTGTTCGTTCAGGACGCGTGGCCGAGTGGTGCACAGTTCGACGACGTCTACCACCAGTCCCGACGCTCCGACTGGAGTAGCGGCGTCAGCGACACTCAGTACACCAACGCCGACAATCCGATCATCGACGCCACCACGAAAAAGAACCATCCGGTCACGGGTGCGTCGCTCGGGAATGGGTTCACCGCGAACGCGCCGCTAGAGGGGACTGCCGAACTCCACGGCGATGGCTGGATCTTCGACCAGTCGCTGATATTCGAGAACACCACCGACGTGCCGCTGCTGATCGATGGTGCGGTCGTCTGGTGGGTCGGGGCGTCGAAAGGCGGACGGGGACTGGATCAGTTCTCCTACGACAACGCACAACGGAAGAACTTCTCGGTGGGCCACCCACAGCGGGACGTCATCGAAGTGTCCTTGCCAGCGGCGGACAAGCCGGGTCCCTTCCAAGGAACCGACGCGCCGCTCTCGGCGTACGGGGTCCGGATCGCACAGCACAACAACCCGTACATGTATAGGACGTGCTACCCCAACCAGAAGTTCTCGATGACCTACCAGAACGTCACGGGCCCCGGTCAGTACGACTGGCCGCTCACCGATCTAGTCGACGTGATGCTCGAAACCTGCCACGTCGAGTTCCGTGAAGACATGTCCAGCATCAACCAGAACACCGAGCTGGTCGCCACACTCGATATGAAGAACCGCTACGGGAACTAGCGGCCCGTCGGCGGACGATTTTCGTCGGAGCGACGATCGAGATTCGGTTTCGTACAGTGGAAAGACGTAGCGACCGGCGACTGCAAAGAGCTGGTTCGTGGATCGCGATTCGCGGGCGGCACGATCGACGAACGACTACTCCGTCGGAAGTTCCTCGATATACGCGTTCCAGACCGCTTCGGGGTTCTCACACGCGATATCGGAGATGATCCGGCAGGCGTCGTAGCCCCACATGAACACGCTGTCGACGTCGCTGTCGGCGACGGTGCGGGTCGCGGTGTGGACGTCCTCGATGGTGGCATCGCTGCCGTCGAGCCGGAACCCCTGGATCCAGATCTGGCTGCGCTTGTCGTACTCCGCGGCCAGCGATTCGACGAGATCGGTGAAGTAGCCGACGAACTCGGCGGCTTCGTCGGGGGCGTGGATCGCCCAGTAGGGATCGGTCGCCAGCACGTCGAGAGCATCGTTCGCGGCGAGGCGCTCCCAGTCGGAGAGGCCGTGATCGGCGTCCTCGCTCGGTAGGAGACAGACCGCGTTCTCTGCGCCCTCCTCGTGCGCGAGCGTCATCATCTCGTCGAGGAAGTCGAGTAAGGCGTCCTCGCGGAACGCAGTGACCTGGTCGGTCTGCTCGTCGGGCATCGACTCGCCGTACGCCTCCTCGTAGGCAGCCTGGCAGTGTTCGCATCGGCAGGCCCACGCGTCCTCGGGGTACTCCGCCTCGTGCCAGCTCGCGATGAACCAGTGGGGCTCGTCCCAGAACAGCACGTCGGCCCCGATCCCGGCGGCGTCACGGGTCCAGCCGCGCATGTACTCCCGGAACGCGGGCGCGTTGAAGCAGGCTGCGGGGATGCGCTCGCCGGTCGAGAGTATTTGACACGCCTCGGGATGCTTGCCGATGAACTCCGAGAGCGCCTCGCCGCCGAACACCCGGCCGACCGACCACGGATTGACGTAGGTCTCGAACCCGCGATCGTGGCTCGCCTCGATGATTCCCCCCATCGTCCCGGTGTAGTACTCCCGATCGCGCTCGCTGAACGTGTGGAGGATCGCGTCGAGACCCTCGTCGGCGAACCGATCGAGGTCGGATTTCACATGGTCCACATCGCGGACGCCGAAGTAGCTCGTTCCGGTCTCCATACCACCCCCACCGAGGGGAAGGGGAAAAACCACGAGGTAGCGGCAATCCCGATGAAACGGGGTGACTTCAGTTCGACGATCGAAAGATTTCCAGCACGAACCACACTCGATCGAGCGGAAGCGGACTGACACGAGGAGTCTCAGCCGCCGATAGTTTTTTGCTGCCCAACTCCGCAGAGAGAGACGACCTGTCACGAGCAATGTCGATCTCTCGGGGGTCGCAAAGGTGTACGACGACGATCTCCTCACAGTCGATGACGTCGATCTCACGGTCGAGGACGGGGAGTTCCTCGTCATGGTCGGTCCCTCGGGCTGTGGTAAGTCGACGACGCTGCGGATGATCGCCGGACCCAATCAGCCGTTCCACGAGCGCGTCTACGATGCGGACGAGGCACCGACACGGGAGTGACCCGGTTTCCTGTCCTCGCCTGCGGGCTGTCGTCCGACATCGATCAGTGAGACAGTTCGGTCGAGAAACCCCGAGCAACTATGTACGCCGCGGTGATCGGTCGAGTATGAAGTTCGCGATCTGGGCCTATCCCTGGTCTCTCGTTGACGAGGGCGTTGAGCAGGCCGCGAGGCGGTTGGAACGGATCGGGATCGACGAGATCACGCTCGCAACGAACTACCATGCAGTCCAGACGTACCACCCCCGTCAGCCGGGTCGGAGCACGTTCTTCGCGCGGGCGAGTGCGTACTTCCAGCCGGACGGGGAGTACGGCCGGCTCGAACCCGTACCGAACGAGCGGATGGGTGAGGACGATTGGCTGGCCGAGATCGCCGACGGAATCGCGGACACCTCACTCGCGCTCAACTCGTGGACTGTCGGCTGTCACAACTCCCGGCTCGGGATGGCCAACCGCGACTTCGCGCTCGAAAATCCGTTCGGGGATCGGCTCGTGTTTGGACTCTGCCCGTCGAAGCCGGCAGTACACCGCTACCTCACGGCGCTCGTCGCGGATCTCGACGCACGGACCCCGTTCGAGCGGATCGAACTCGAACAGTTCGATTACTTCTATGGAACTGGGTTCGGTTGGCACCACCAGAAGATCCACGTTGGCCTCGGCGATCTCGGCGAGTTCCTGTTCGGACTCTGTTTCTGTGATGCGTGTCGCGCGAACGCGGCCGATGCCGGTATCGACGTCGAGCAAGCGCGATTGCAGTGCATCGAGACGCTCGACGCCATTGCGGCAGGTGAACTCGTTTCGGACATCGGCGTCGCCGCTTGGCTCGTGCACCATCCGTCGGTCCGTTCGTACGTAGAAATTCGTTGCGAGACTCTTGCGGAGGTGTTCGCCGATCTTCGCCGGAAGGTCGACGCGGATCTCGGCTACTACTTGCCGAACCTCGCCCCCACAGATGCGTGGAAGTACGGAGCCGATCCCGACCGGCTCGCGACCACCCTCGATCACCACGTCGCCCTCGCCTACGGCTCGAACCGAACGGAAATCACCGACTGCGTTCGTACAGCCCAATCACTCACCGACACGCCGGTTCACGCCGGCGTTCTCGCCGGTCATCCGGCGATCGAGAATCGAGCGACGCTCGTCGACATCGTGGACGGCCTCGCCAACGCCGGCGTCAAGCGCGTCTCGTTTTACAACGACGGACTGCTCCCCGAGCGAAATCTCGATTGGATCGAGGCGGCGACCGAACCACATCGATAGATCCACATGCTGGATGGGTGCCGGAAGGAATTGTTGCGATTGTCTTCTCTGGAATCGATAGAAGTAGTTGTATTCGTATCATCCTCCGTACCAGGCGCGACAGTTTCGCGGCGAAATGAGTTGTATGTGGACTGTGACAAACTAAAGCCCGGAGTGATGGAGTGAAGATGCAGGGGCAAGAAACAAAAATATCTGGATATCTACCGACCGAAGCCAAGTCATTCGGAAGAATGACATCAACACGATCGGCAAACTGTCCGTTGATGCGGCTGTTTTCATCGGAAGAGATTTCTCCGATTGCGAAGCCTGTTTAACTACTTCTAACTGCCGTATTGTCGTTCGTCACGACGAGGGATCCGGTGCCGGTTCGTCTCGCTCTCGGCCATTACTCAGTCGCTGGCGATGGACGATGCCGACGTTGTTCACGGTTCGTTCGGTGAACGCTCGAAACGCATCGCCGGTCTCGCCGTCGTCGAGCACGATCGGCGCGCCGTCGTCGCCACCCTCCCTGACGCGTGGATCGAGTGGAAGTTCGCCGAGGAACGGCATCTCGACTTCCTCGGCGAACGCCTCGCCGCCGCCCTCCCCGAAGAGCGCGTGCTCGGAACTGCAGTCGGGACACCGAAAGCCGCTCATGTTCTCGACGATCCCCAAAACTGGTGTCTCGTGTTTGCCGAACATCTCCAACCCCTTTTTAGCGTCGTCGACCGCGACCTCCTGGGGTGTAGTGACGATTACTGCGCCCGCGATCGGCACCGTCTGGAGGAGGGTGAGTTGAGTGTCGCCCGTCCCCGGCGGGAGGTCGATCACCATGTAGTCGAGCGATCCCCACTCGACGTCCTCGAACAGCTGGGTGATGAGCTTGTGGACCATCGGGCCGCGCCAGATCACGGGATCGTCCTCACCAGTCAGAAAGTCCATGCTCATCAGCTTCATGCCGTACTTCTCGGGCGGGATGATCTGCTCCTCGGCCGTGGCCTGGGGCCGCTCGTCGGCGTCGACCATCCGGGGAACGTTCGGGCCGTAGACGTCGGCGTCGAACAGTCCCACGCGCGCGCCAAGCTGCGAGAGTCCGGCAGCGAGGTTGACCGCGACGGTGGATTTCCCGACCCCGCCCTTGCCCGAGGCGACCGCGATGACGTTCTTGACGTCGGGAAGGACGTCTCCCTCGGCTGGCCGATCGACGTTCGCGGTGAGCTCGCACTCGATCCCTTCCGCACCGAGCACCTCACGCACCCGCCCCGCGATCGCGGTCTCGTTCGGCGAGTAGGGCGCACCGAGCGCGAGCGAGACGTGGGCAACCTCCTCTCGCAGCTCGACGTTGTTGACGAGACCGAGCGAGACGATGTCGTCGCCGAGATCCGGGTCCTCGACCTCGCGGAGGAGCGATCGCACGTCGTCTTCGTTCATAGCGGCGGTAGCTCCGGCCGAGCGATAAGGGTTGGGAACCCGCCGATCGGTCGGCGACGTCGGCTCGACGATTCGTGGTGGCTGGCGGCCAGTGGGGCGCGTCGGTGGATGGGTCCGCTGGCCGCAGCGTCGGTTCCCAACCCCGACCCGGGTTTCGTTGGGGTTAAATACCCGCGTCGAATTAGTCCGAGACACGTACTGCAGGGGGTCGGCCCCGAGTCCGAGAGGGCGAGACTAACAGCGTGGGTCGTGGTAGCCAAGCCTGGCCCAAGGCGCAGGGTTGCTAACTCTGTGGCGCACAGCCTCCGGGGTTCGAATCCCCGCCACGACGCTCCGAACCACATCATATGAGCGCAGAAGACCCAGACACACCGGCCGAAGACGAAGAGGAGGACATCCGTTACTTCGTCCGCATCGGCCAGACCGACCTCGACGGGACGAAAAGCGTCGAGCGGGCGCTGACCGGCATGAACGGTGTCGGACGGCGGGCCGCTCGCATCATCGCAGCGGAGGCGGACGTCGACCGGACGGCAACGCTCGGCCGACTCGACGACGACGCGGTCGATTCGATCATCGAGCACGTCGAAGGATTCGCCGAGGACGTACCGGCGTGGCTCACCAACCGTCCGACCGACTACTTCACGGGCGAGACCACCCACGAGGTCGGCAACGACCTCTCGCTGACTCGTCAGCAGGACATCAATCGTATGCAGATGATCAGCTCGTACAAGGGCGTGCGCCACGAGCGCGGCCAGAAGGTCCGCGGCCAGCGCACCAAGTCCACCGGTCGTTCGGAGGGGACGATCGGCGTGAACGTCGAAGCCATCCAGGAAGAGATGGAAGAAGAGGCGGAGGGCGAATAGATGGCGCTCGGATCCAACACGAAGGGCTACGAGACGCCGAACCACCCCTTCCAGGGCGAGCGTATCGCCGAGGAGTCGAACCTCGTCGGACGCTACGGCCTGAAGAACAAAGAAGAGCTCTGGCGCGCCCAGTCCGAACTCCGTGGGTTCCGCCGCGAGGCGCGACGCCTACTCGGAGACGCCCAGGGCGACGTCGACGCCGCCGAACGGGAGGGCGAACCGTTCCTCGCTCGACTCCGGCGACTCGGCATCCTCAGCGAAACGGACGGGCTCGACGACGTGCTGAGCCTCGAAGTCACCGACGTGCTCGAACGCCGGCTGCAAACCGTGGTCTACCGCACCGGACTCGCGAACACGGTCCAGCAGGCCCGCCAGTTCGTTTCTCATGGACATATCGTCGTCGACGGCGCACGAGTGACGACGCCCTCGCGGAAGGTCGACGTGAGCGAGGAGGACCTCGTGGGATTCGACGAAACGAGCCCGATCGCGGACGAACTCCACCCCGAACGAGCGGAGGAACAAGAATGAGCGCCGACGAAAACGAGGAGCGGTGGGCAGTCGCGCACGTCCACGCCTCGTTCAACAACACGATCATCACGATCACCGACCAGACCGGGGCAGAGACGCTCGCCAAATCCAGCGGCGGGACCGCCGTGAAGCAGAACCGCGACGAGGCGTCGCCCTATGCCGCGATGCAGATGGCCGAAGGCGTCGCCGAGGAGGTGCTCGCCCAGGGAATCGAGGGCGTCCACGTCAAGGTCCGCGGTCCCGGCGGGAACCTCCAGCAGAGTCCCGGACCGGGCGCACAGGCGACCATCCGGGCGCTCGCGCGCGCCGGACTGGAGATCGGCCGGATCGAGGACGTGACGCCGATCCCGCACGATGGCACGCGCGCCCCCAAATCGAGCGGGTTCTAACCAGTGAGCGCCGCGTACGACGTCGCGTTCATCGATCGCGACGACCGCGACGCACGCTTCCTCGTCCGGGGGATCACGCCCGCGTTCGCCAACGGGATCCGGCGGGCGATGGTCGCCGACGTGCCGACACTCTCGGTCGACACCGTGCGAGTGGTCGAGAACTCGTCGGTGATGTTCGACGAGCAGATCGGCCACCGACTCGGAATGGTGCCACTGAGTGCGCCGCCGAACGAGTTCGAGCCGGACGATAGCGTCACGCTGGGGCTCGACGTTTCCGGCCCCGACACCGCGTACTCCGGCGACCTCGTCAGCAGCGATTCGGTTGTCGAACCCGCCGAGGACAACGTCCCGATCATCGAGCTCAAAGAGGACCAGCGCCTCGAAGTCGAGGCCGAGGCCGTGCTCGACACCGGGAAGTCCCACGCCAAACACCAGGGCGGCGTGGCAGTCGGCTACCGCCACCTCCAGAAGGTGGAGGTCGTCGGCGACCGCGAGGAGTTCGCCGACGAGGAGCCGAACATCCTCCGGGGCGTCATCGAGGAGGACGGTGAGCTGATCCCGACCGAGGAGTTCGACAACGACCTCACGAACCGGTATCCGGGCAAGGAGGTCACGGTCGAGGACGTGCCGAACGCGTTCGTCTTCCACGTCGAGACCGACGGCTCGCTGACCGTCGAGGAGCTGGTGACGGCGGCGGTCGACTCGCTGGAAACGCGCGCGAACGAACTCAAAGAAGCGGTCCAGTTGTAATGTATCGCCCCACGAACCACGAACGGTCGCGTGCCCGCCGTCGAGATACGGCAGCAGGCACGCACCGGCACGGCTCCATCGCGCGGACACGTCGGCACGGCGAGCGGACGCCACGCGTCGCGCGACCCCTGAGTGACGTGCCGCCGATCGAAACTGGTTTGTGGGGACGGAAACGAGTGCAGTCCGCGTGCAGGGATAGCCAAGTCAGGTCAACGGCGCAGCGTTCAGGGCGCTGTCTCGTAGGAGTTCGCAGGTTCAAATCCTGCTCCCTGCATGCTCTTTTGGGAGACAAGTTATGAGCAAGACCAATCCGAGGCTCACGAGTCTCATCACTGAACTGGAATCGACTGCCCGCGAGGCGGATAGCCCCGTCTGGCAGGCAGTCGCCGACCGGCTGGAGAAACCCCGGCGCACCCACGCCGAGGTCAACCTCGGTCGGATCGAACGCTACGCCAAGGAGGAAGAGACGGTCGTCGTTCCGGGCAAGGTGCTCGGCAGCGGCGTCCTCGAAAAGCCCGTCACCGTGGCGGCAGTCGATTTCTCCGGCACAGCCGAAACAAAGATCGATCAAGTCGGGGAGTCGCTCGCGCTCGAAGAATGCATCGAGCAGAACCCCGATGGATCGGACGTCCGGGTGATCCGATGAACGCCGCCGAGTTCGAACCCGACATCGTGGTCGACGCTCGGGACTGTATCCTCGGGCGGGTCGCGAGCCAGGTCGCAGAACGCGCCCTCGACGGCGAGCGCGTCGCCGTGGTCAACGCCGAGGAGGCGGTCATCACGGGCGGCACCGACGACGTGATGGGCGTCTTCGAGGACCGCGCCGAGCTCGGCTCGGACAGCGGGCCGTACTACCCGAAACGCCCCGACCGGATCATGAAGCGCTCGATCCGCGGGATGATCCCGTACAAGCGCCCGCGCGGGCGCGAGGCGTTTGAGCGCCTCCGGGTCTACGTCGGCGATCCCTTCGAGGACGACGCGGCGGTTCTCGACGGGACCTCGCTGGATCGGCTGTCGAACACCAAGTTCGTCCAACTGGGCGACGTGAGCGAAAACCTCGGAGCCAACGTCACATGGTAACGAACACCTCAGGCAAGAAGAAGACCGCGATCGCCCGCGCCACCGTCTCGGAGGGTGAGGGTCGCGTTCGCATCAACGCGAAACCAGTCGAACTGATCGAGCCCGAGCTGGCACGGCTGAAGATGCTCGAACCGTTCCGCATCGCCGAGGAACGCCGCGAGAGCGTCGACATCGAGGTCGACGTGAGCGGCGGTGGCACCGTCGGGCAGGCCGACGCAGTCCGAACCGCGATCGCACGCGGGCTGGTCGAGCACGCGAACGACGCCGAACTCCGCGACGCGTACATGGAGTTCGACCGGTCGCTGCTCGTGAACGACGTCCGTCAGTCCGAATCCAAGAAATGGGGCGGCCCGGGCGCACGGGCACGCTACCAGAAGTCCTACCGCTAACATGATCGGGACACCAGCCTCGGGAGGACGACTGCCATGATGGTCCCCGTGCGGTGTTTCACCTGCGGGAAGGTCGTCGGCGAGCACTGGGAACCGTTCGAAGCCCGGGTCGAGGACGGCGAGGACCCGGCCGACGTGCTCGACGACCTCGGCGTGGACCGGCACTGCTGTCGCCGGATGTTGGTGTCGCACTCGGACCTCGTCGACATCGTGGCCCCCTATCAGTGATGGCTCAGCGCTACAATCGGTACGAGAAGGCGCGGATCATCGGCGCGCGAGCGCTCCAGATCGCGTACGGCGCGCCCGTGCTGGTCGGGACGGATAGTACCGAACCGATCCTGATCGCGGCCGAGGAGTACGACGCCGGCGTGTTGCCCTTCACCGTCAACCGGGGGCAGCAATGACGCTGATCACCGAGGTCCGGCTCCGGCGGGTGCTCGATTCACGCGGGAATCCGACCGTCGAGGCCGAGGTCACTACCGAGTCGGGCGGGTTCGGTCGGGCGGCCGCACCGAGCGGTGCAAGCACCGGTGCACACGAGGCGACGTCGCTACCCGCGAGCGAGGCGATCGCGAGCGCCCGCGAACACGCCGTCCCGCGAATCGAGGGCCAGGTGTACGCCGGCGACCAGCGCTCGGTTGACGCCGCGCTGCGTGCGGCCGACGGCACCGAGAGCTTCGACGAGATCGGCGCGAACAGTGCAGTCGCGATTTCGATGGCTGCCGCGACCGCTGCAGCCGACACACTCGGCGCACCGCTGTACCAGCATCTCGGCGGGGCGTTCCGCGGGAACGAGTTCCCGACGCCGCTCGGCAACGTGATCGGCGGTGGCGAGCACGCGGCAGAGGCGACCCACATTCAGGAGTTCCTCGCCGCGCCGGTCGGCGCACCCAGCGTCGCGGACGCGGTGTTCGCGAACGCCCGAGTCCACGGGGCAGTCGGCGAGATCCTCGCCGAGCGCGATGTCGCTGCGGCAAAGGGCGACGAGGGCGCGTGGGCCCCCGCGATCGACGACAGTGAGGCGTTCGAGATCGTCGCGGAAGCCACAGAGCAAGTCGCCGGTGAGGTCGGCTTCGACATCGGGTTCGGTCTCGATGTGGCGGCGACCGAACTCTACGACGCCGACGAGGGTGTCTACCGCTACGGTGACACCGAGCGGACGCCCGACGAGCAGATCGAGTACGTCGCAGGCCTCGTCGACGAGTACGATCTCGTCTACGTCGAGGACCCGCTCGACGAGGAGGATTTCGAGGGGTTCGCCGATCTGACCGACCAAGTCGGATCGGAGACGTTGATCTGTGGCGACGATCTGTTCGTGACGAACACCGAACGGCTCGATCGCGGGATCGAAGCGGGCGCGGCGAACGCCCTCCTCGTGAAACCGAACCAGATCGGGACGCTCTCGGACGCGTTCGACGCGACCGAGCGCGCCGTCGAGAACGGGCTCGCGCCCGTGATCTCCCACCGATCGGGCGAGACCGAGGACACCACGATCGCACACCTCGCCGTCGCGACCGCCGCACCGTTCGTCAAGACGGGCGCGGTCGGCGGCGAGCGCACAGCCAAGCTGAACGAACTCATCAGAACCGAGGAAACCGCATGAGCAACAACGAAGAGGGTCTCGACGCGGCCGAACGCGACATCGAGGCGGAGCCGACCGGCGAGTCCGGCGCAGAACCCGCGACAGACCCCGACACCGACGTGAGAGACGAATCGATCGAGGGGACGACCGACGCCGACGAGGCGGCCACGGACGAAGTCGAGGAGAGCAACGGACCGGCGTTCGACGAGGACGTCATGTCCGGCGACGAGGCCGACCTCCTCATCCCCGTCGAGGACTACCTCGGCGCAGGCGTCCACATCGGCACCCAACAGAAGACCGACGAGATGGAGCGGTTCATCCACCGCGTCCGGACCGACGGCCTCTACGTCCTCGACGTGGGCCGAACCGACGAACGGATCCGGACCGCAGCCGACTTCCTCGCGAACTACGACCCCGAGGGGATCCTCGTGGCCTCCTCGCGCCAGTACGGTCGGTTCCCGGCCGAAAAGCTCGCCGACGCCATCGGGGCGCGCGCCCGGACGGGGCGGTTCATCCCCGGGACGCTCACCAACCCCGACTACGACGGGTACATCGAGCCCGACGTGCTCGTGGTGACCGACCCGATCGGCGACGCCCAGGCCGTCACGGAGGCCATTACAGTGGGTATCCCGGTCGTCGCGATGTGCGACTCGAACAACTCCACGAGCAACGTGGACCTCGCGATCCCGACGAACAACAAGGGCCGCCGGGCGCTGTCGGTGGTCTACTGGCTGCTCGCGAA
Source organism: Halococcus saccharolyticus DSM 5350 (assembly GCF_000336915.1). Taxonomy (NCBI): domain Archaea; kingdom Methanobacteriati; phylum Methanobacteriota; class Halobacteria; order Halobacteriales; family Halococcaceae; genus Halococcus; species Halococcus saccharolyticus. Next base: position 99,027 of record NZ_AOMD01000005.1, read on the forward strand.
CGAGACGCTCGACCGCCGCGGCGCGGACACGGTGTACGAACTCGACGACTTCGAAGAGGGTATCTGAGCCCGCGTTCGTTTTTCAGCGCATCACTCCAACAGCGACGGCGTTCGCCGGCGAGAGTCCAGTCCTGATTCTCACTCGACGGCTGGGTACGGAACGACGTCGACCGACTCGTCAGGTTCGATCGCGGTTTCGGTGAGAACGAATCCGTCGGCGAGCGTCGCCCGTGTGCTCGCGGCAACAAGGCCCGGTTTGAACTGATCCTCGTAGAGCGGAAGCGACGAATCGACGTGACCGAGCGCCGTCGCTCGCCCGTCCGCCACGACAACCGGGACCGCGTACTCCCGGTCGGCGTCGGGCATTCCGACGTGGTGTTCGGGAGTGGCCGTGACAGTCGAAAGATCGGTTTTCCCAGTGAACAGCGGACGGGCAACGAGCACGGCCGCGATGTGAGCCGCGATCGGTTTTCCAGGAAGTGCGACGACGGGAGTTCCATCCACCACAGCGGCCGTCACAGGGCGACCGGGCCGGAGGCGAACGCCGGCGAACAGCGGGTCGTGATCGGCGAGGACACTCGAAACGTGATCCGCTATTCCAACGCTCGTCCCGCCAGTCGTGAGGACGACGTCGTGGTTCGCGGTCGCGTCCTCGATCGTCTCTCGAACCGCGGCGGGATCGTCGGGCACGGTTCGTGGGTCCGTCGGGATGTGCCCCCAAGACCGGACGAGATTGGCGAGGAACGCCGAATCGCGGTCGGGCTGTCGGCCCTCGTAGATCTCGGTGCCGGTCGCGACGATGCCGACCGCAAACCGCTCGCGGACCGGAAGGGTGTCGATACCGACATCACGGAGGAGCGCCGCGTGTCGCGGCGCGAGTCGATCGCCCGCGGCGAACAGCCGCTCGTCCGCTTCGGCGGTGGTGCCTCGACGGTGGACGTTCGTTCCGGCGGCGAGGTCCCAGGTCGTGAGCTGCCCGTCCGCGACGGTCGCGTTCTCGCGTTTCAACACCGCGTCGGCCCGGGATGGCAGCGGCGCACCGGTAGCGATCCGTACCGCGGTTCCGGAGCCGATGTCGGGTGGCTCGTCCTCGGGTGCGATCTCGTCGACGACATCGAGTGGCGGCTCGTCGGCAGCCGCAGCGGCGTAGCCGTCCATCGTGGCGTAATCGTGTGGTGGGACGTCGCGGGGCGCGTGGACGTTCTCGGCGAGCACTCGACCGGCGAGCGCATCCAGTTCGACGGACACCGTGGCGACGTCGGCGAGTGCTGTCGATCGCGCTTCGGTGATCCGTTCGATCGCCACCGAGCGAGCGACCAGCTCGCGGTCGGACATACCATCCCGTGGCTCGAACGCGTCATATCCCTTCCGCCGGTGTCGGACGATCGGGCGACGGCACCTAGACGATCGTGCGTGCGCGACGCGAAACCATGGTAATCTTTTTCATTACATAGCGACACACTAGGGTGAAGGTGTCTCGCACGCCTTTCGGGAGCAACTCGACATATGGAATTCAGTGGGACGTTCGAACTCGAGGACACGACCACCGAAGAGGTGTGGCTCGCGCTCTCGGATCCGGTGATGATCGAGAGCGCGCTTCCCGGATGTGAGTTTCTCGTCCGGGTCGACGACGGCGACGTCGATTTCGACGCGCTCCGCGAGGAGCACGCCGATCGGGACGTCGAACCGACCTCGGACCCGGAAGTCATCGCCGAACGGGCGTTCGAGGAGGGGGGACGCTACGCCGCCGTCATGCAGATCAGCATTGGACCGGTGAACCCGACGTTCGAGACGGTCGTGACGATCGACCATCGCGAACAGCCCGCAATGGAGGCCTCGGGCGAGGGCTCGGCTGGGGATAGCTCGTTCGAGATGACTTCGGGAATGGAACTCTCCGAAACCGACGACGGCGTCGGGGTCGAGTGGGAGACCGAGGCCGACGTGTTCGGCCGGATCGCTTCGATGGGCCAGCGGGTCATCAACCCGGCAGCGAATCAGGTCGTGAAGCGATTCTTCTCGTCGGTTCAGGAGGAGATCCGCGAGCGCGAAATCGCCGAAGGCGGCGAGGTCGAAGCGGCAGAGCCGGCCGAGGAGTCCGGGGACGATCGCGGTATCGTCGATCGAATTCTCGGTCGATCGGAGGGGAGTTAACACATGACAGAACACGACATCGAGGTGACGGTCAACGGCACAGCACACGAACTCACGGTCGATTCCCGGACACTGCTGGTCCACGCCCTGCGTGACGAGTTGGGCTATACCGGGACGAACGTCGGGTGTGAAAGCTCGACCTGTGGGGCCTGTACCGTTCACCTGGACGGCGACGCGGTAAAGTCCTGTACGCTGCTCGCCGTGCAGGCCGACGGCGCAGCAATCGGGACCGTCGAGGGACTCGCCGAGGACGGGACCTACGCCCCGATCCAGGAAGGCTTCCAGAAGGAGCACGGTCTCCAGTGTGGCTACTGCACGCCCGGGATGATGCTCGCGGCGAACGATCTCTTGGAGCGCAACCCCGACCCCGACGAGGAGGAGATCCGCGAGGCGATCGAGGGCAACCTCTGTCGATGTACCGGCTATCAGAACATCGTGAACGCGGTCGAGTTCGCCGCCGACGAGATGAGTGCGGCAGCGACCGACGGTGGCGAGGACGTGACCGAGACGACCGCCGTAGACGGTGGGGGTGACGACTGACCATGGGAATCGAAACCATCGAATCCGACGAACTCGACGTGGAATCGGTGCTCGGCTCGGCGGTCGAGCGCCGCGAGGACCCCTCGCTCATCACGGGCGAGGCCGAGTACACCGACGATATCCAGCGGCCGAACATGGCCCACATGGCCGTATTGCGGAGTCAGTACGGCCATGCGACGATCGGCGATGTCGACACCAGCGACGCCGAAGAAATGGACGGGGTGATCGGCGTCTACACCGCCGACGATCTCGACGTTCCCGGCGAGATCCCCGTCGGCTGGCTGCTCGACAGTCTTGAGACGCCGGTCCATCCACTTCTCGCGGGCGAAACTGCGCGGTATCAGGGTGACGGGATCGCCGTGGTCGTCGCCGAGGAGCGCTACATCGCGAGTGACGCGGTCGACGCCATCGACGTCGACTACGACCGCCAGGATGCAGTCATCGACCCGAAGGAGGCCGTCGAGGACGGTGCGCCGGTCGTCCACGACGACCTCGACGACAACACCGCCTTCGACTGGGAGATCGGTGATGCGGATGCTACCGACGACGCGTTCGACGACGCGGCCCACACCGCCGAGGTCGATCTGACGAACCAGCGACTGATCCCGAACGCGATGGAGCCGCGGGCGACGGTGGCGGAGTACAAACCCGGTACCGAAGAACTGGAGGTTCACATGACCTCACAGAACCCCCATCTCCACCGCCAGCTCATGTCGGGAGTGCTCGACGTCCCCGAGCACAAGATCCACATCGTCGCACCCGACGTGGGCGGCGGGTTCGGCTCGAAGATCCACCACTACCCCGACGAGGCGCTCGCGTCGTGGTGTGCGATGGAGACCGGGCGGCCCGTGAAGTGGACCGCCACGCGGACCGAGACCTACCTCACCGACGCCCACGGCCGCGATCACATCACCCACGGCGAACTCGCGATGGACGAGGAAGGAACGATCACCGGGATGCGCGTGAAGACCTACGCAGGGATGGGCGCGTACCTCTCGACGTTCGCACCCGCCGTGCCGACGTATCTCTATGGGACGCTGCTCTCGGGGCAGTACGACATCCCAGCGATCCACTGCAACGTGGTCGGCGCGTTCACCAACGGCGCACCCGTCGACGCCTATCGCGGGGCTGGCCGTCCCGAAGCGCTGTACGTCGTCGAGCGGCTGATAACCCTCGGCGCGCGCGAGATGGGGATGGACCCCGCGGAATTCAGACGCCAGAATTTCGTTCCCGACGACGACTTCCCTCACCAGACGCCGGTGGCAGTGGAGTACGACAGCGGGAACTACGAACCGGCGCTCGACAAGGCGTTGAAAGCTGTGGGCTACGACGACCTCCGGGAGCGTCAGGAAGAGCTCCGCGAGGAAGGACGGTATCTCGGGATCGGACTTTCGAGCTACATCGAGGCGTGTGGGCTCGCGCCATCCGAACTCGCCGGCCAGCTCGGTGCGCAGGCCGGCCTCTGGGAATCGGGGCTCGTTCGGGTCCATCCCACCGGGAAGGTCACGGCGTTCTGTGGCACCTCGGGCCACGGCCAGGGCCACGAGACCACCTACGCCCCTGTCTCTTATACACATCTC